>JBCCBY010000048.1:0-14490 GCA_039033795.1 Pseudomonadota bacterium
CCTACTGAACTTGGTCCTTGGTGTATCGAATTTGCAAACAATAAACCCCGAATTGACTGGCGACAAAAAGTTCCAGTCGTGGCTTGAAACAAGGATCATGGAACTTTTGAAGCTCGAGGATCAAGGCTGAAGGCGGTGGAATGGCGACTTCATCCAAATACTGATATATCAAATCAAGAAAGACTGGCCTTTGTCGAAGCAATCACGGATTTTTTGCCAGCGTGTTGCGCCGACACGATGTGCTTGGTCAATAAAAAGCTCATCGCACCCATCGATCAGCGCCTCAGCCGCACCGGGAGCGTTCGCTGCGATAGAATCTGGGAGCGTCACCACGACCTTCTCCTTACTGAGGATTTTCTGAGCTTCATCAGCCAACCCACCCGCCCAACAATTGGTACGGATGGTTGAAGGGTGGAGCTTGGTAGGCAGCCTAGAGTATCGAAGCAAACCGAAAGCAGCGATCTTTTGCGCCGATTGTTGGCGGCGTGCGTCGCTAGACACCGGTATAAGCAACCGTTTCGTTCGACGATACGCCAACGCAGCAAGCATCGTTTCTGTTTCACCTGTCCCCGTTGGCAGGACCACGGTTGCGATTTCTGGTTCATCGTGGACGGACAGATGCCCACAGAGTGCATGCAATGCGCCGAGCTGACGGGGGCGACGTGCTGAAGCCCCACGTTCAATGTCTTCAGCATTAACAAGACGATTTTATCGTTCAGGTGGTCCCTAATCTGTAGGCAGCAGGTTCGAATCCTGCCGGGGACACCATACCTGACGACAAGGTGGTGACCGCTGCGATCCTTGAATTGTGGTTACACCGATCGTTTATCGCCGTTGGGGTCCGCTGATGGGATGTGGATCGCGCGGCGATCTTTCTCTCTCACGCCCTGTCAGTTGACGATTCGAAAAGCTGGGGTGTTGCCGGCGGGGACGCATCGGGCCTGGCGCGGTGCGTGGAACGCCAAGCCATGGCCAGCGAACGAGTCAGCGATTTTCGTCACGATTTTAACAAGGCGCGGCGGTACCGGGGCCCCCACGAGCCAAGAAAGATGGGCCTCAAGAGCGACTTGGTCCCACGCCTGAGCCGCGGAGAAGACACAAGCCAACGACACCTCATCGCGCGTCATTCGGCCGTGCCCCGGCGCTGAAAGCCCAATCTTGCGGGTGCCTTCATGGCCCAGCAGACGGGCGAAGGTGAGAATGTCCTCAAGTGCGCCAGCCGCGTCGGCGCCGAGCGCGGATGTAAAACCACTTTGCACGCAGTGGCAGTCAGCCTGCCCAAAGACCGCCGCGCGAAAGCCAAAAAGGACAAGTCCCGTCCCATTGCCCAATTCTGGTAAGGTGACATCCGACAGTTGATGGGCATTCATGGGGTGTGTCCTCGTGGCTATTGATGTGGGCTAACAATCCGGTGATGGTTGATAGACTGCTGGGCGATGTGCTCAGGCAGGCAACCAATTCGGGTTCTCTCGCGGGCCATTCTCTCCAATGGCAAAGATGGAAGCTGCTGTGTCATAGCTTCTTGATATTGCGAATACGTTGCAGAAACTCTGAAACGATTGCTTTGGCAATTGCAAGTGCGAAACATTCGCGGTACTTCGCCGAGGCACTCTAGACGAAGGTTTGATCAAGTGGGTTATAAGCTCAACACCGCAGGTATCTTAGGTTTTTTCGCGTTGGCAGGATGCATGTCCACATCGAGTGAGATGTCGTCGACGGATGCAACGGCCTTTGATCGCGATCGTGAGGCCATCCTGGCGATGGCTGGCGACTACAAAGTCAGCTTCGATTTCATCGAAACGGTGGCACTCGCCGAAGGCTACGAGTTGAAGGATCGCAAGCTATCGGGGGCCCATGAGGTCGTGCGCGTGATTGAGGACCGCGGTGATTACATTAGTCTTCAACATATTCTCGTCGTTGGCGGGGAGGAAAAATTTCCGATTAAGCATTGGAGGCAGGACTGGGTGTACGAACCTCAGTCGGTGCTGACATTTATTGGCGGCAATGCATGGGTGGCGAAAGACGTCAGCCGTTCAGCGCGACGCGGCGCATGGGCCCAAGAGGTCTACCAGGTGGATGATTCGCCCCGCTATGGGGCCGTTGGCCATTGGCAGTATGATGATGGCGTCGCCGCGTGGCAGCCGGCGAAGGCATGGCGACCTTTGCCCCGGCGGGACATGACCACACGCGATGATTACCACATCATGGACGGCGTCAACCGCCATGCCATCACGCCTGAGGGATGGGTCCACGAACAGGACAACACAAAACTGGCGATGGTGTCAGGTGATCCTGAGGCGCTCGTGCGTGAGGTTGCCGTCAACACTTATCGGCACTCGGATGGATTTGAAACGGAGGTCGCTGATACCTATTGGGACGCGACCAAAGGTTATTGGGCCGAAGTGCGTGGGATGTGGGAAGGCTTTGAAGAGGCCGGTGAACCCTATGCTTTGACCCTCAAGGGTGAGCCGCAAGCTCTGTATATGGCGCTTTTAACACTTGCCGGTGAGGTGCAGGATGGTGAGAAGAGCGAAGACGCAGCGATTGGAGAGGCACGCGGGGTGATTGATGAATACACCACGCTTGATCTTCCGCCGCTGACGGAGCGTCTGCGATAGCTCGCGGATGCTGAGGTAAGGAGAGCTGCTTGTGTATATTGCGATGAACCGTTTCCAGATTGCCCACGGTCAGGAGGGCGCTTTTGAAACCATTTGGCGGGAGCGGGACTCGCATCTTGAGACAGTGCCTGGTTTTGTGGAGTTCCACCTTCTGAAAGGCCCAAAGCACGACGATTACACGCTTTATGCCTCTCACACGATTTGGGCGAGCGAGCAGCACTTCACCGATTGGACACGGTCCGAAGCATTCCGGGCCGCCCATAAAAATGCCGGCCAGAACAAAGGCGTCTATATCGGTCACCCCGTCTTTGAAGGGTTCGACGCCGTGCCCGACATCAAGGTCACAGCCTCCTAGGTCATCGCCGGGTTGTAGGGTTCGGCGAGGCCATAGACTTGCGCAATTTTCTCCGGTGTGAGCATCGTCTTCGGCTCCCCCTCGGCGTCGACGCGCGCCTCTTTCATCAGGATAACTTTATCCGCATACCGCTGAACAAGCGCGAGGTCGTGAAGAACGGCGAGCACGCCCCAACCCTCCCTTGCGAGCTCTTGGAGCATTCCCATCAGCGCTATCTGATGTTTCAAATCAAGAGCGGCCGTTGGTTCGTCCAGGATCAACCAGCGAACGCCGTTTGACGGTGCGTCCCAGACTTGCGCCAGTGCGCGCGCAATCATCGTCCGCTGACGTTCTCCCCCCGATAGCGTGAGATAGTTCCGACCAGACAGCGCCATGAGATCCATTCTTGCCATCGCAGCGTTCGCTATGTCTGCGTCTTGGGCTGGGCTTGTGACGCCTTGATAGGGCGCTCGGCCGATCGCAACCACTTCATGGACAAGGAAAGGGAAGCTCAAGCGATGCTGTTGGGAGACCACAGCCCGTTGTCTGGCAAGCTCTTGGATCGGAATAGACTGAATGTCCCGATCGCAAAACAAAGCGCGTCCACTCTGAGGTCGTTCAGCACCCGTCAGTAAAGACAGTGCGGTTGATTTCCCGGCACCGTTTGGTCCGCAAATGGCAGTCAAGCACCCGGGCTCACACATCAAGCTTGCGTCAACCAGGATCGTCGCTTTGCCGCGCACAACCGAAGCGTTCTCCAGCGCCAAACTCATCCCAGAGCGCTCCGTTTCTTGTCTCGCAAAAGCAACCAGAAAAAGAAGGGGGCGCCAATCGCAGCGGTCACGACACCGAGCGGTAACTCGGCGGGCACCACAGCCAAGCGCGCGATAAGGTCGGCCGCCAAAACCAACGCGCCGCCGAGAAACGCAGAACCGGGCAAAACAAAGCGATGATCCGGACCCGTCATTAACCGCACCAGGTGAGGGACCACGAGGCCAATAAAGCCAACAATACCGCACACGGCGGTTGCAGCCCCCACGCCCAGTGCCGTCAAAACCGCCGCCCGTCTTTTCGCCATCTCAACATTGATTCCCAATGCCGATGCGTCCCCTTCACCAAACAAGAGACCATTGAGAGGTCTTGCGAGTGTTAAAAGCCCCAGTGTGCTGATCACCATCAGCGCCGACGCCGGCAAAACGCGGCCCCAGGTGGCACCTCCAAGACTGCCCAAGGTCCAAAAGGTTAAGTCTCGCAGCTGTGTGTCATCTGCCAAGAAGGTGAGATAGCCTATTCCCGCTGTCACCAATGAATTCGCAGCAACACCAGCCAAGAGCATTGTCGCCACGATCACGCGGCCATCTTGCACCGACAAGCGATAGATCGACAGCACAACGACAAATGACCCGAAAAACGCAGCGATCGGAAGGGTGAACATGCCAAGCACGCCGGAGACAGCGCCCAGCAGACTGCCGCCGAGAACAATCACAAAGACAGCAGCAAAGGCACCGCCTGCCGAAACACCGATTAGGCCTGGATCGGCAAGGGGGTTTCGGAAAAACCCCTGCATTGCTGTTCCCGATGCCGCCAAGGCTGCGCCCGCGGTGAGACCCAAAATCATACGCGGTGCACGGATATTCAAAATAACGCCTTCTTTGACAGAGGAAACCTCGCCGATGCCCGTCAAGGCCGCGAACACCTCTGGCAGCGTCACGTTGAGTGGACCATTCACGATACCAGCAATGGCAAAAAGCATCGCGAGCAAGGCGCAAAGTCCAATGACAATTCGCCCACGCCGCTCACGCTGACTGAGCGAATGCTGGTCAATCGACACCGAAAAGATCTTTGTTAATTTGATAGCTTTGACGCCATATCAGCGGCAAGTCCGGCGACCGCTTCGGGCGTCCGTGGACCGAATTGCATGATTGTAACGGCATCAATGCCCATCACGCGGCCTTCACTGGCAGCGGTCGTCAATTGAAGAGCTGGGTGCTGACGGATGCCCTCAATCCCGCCCGCACGGTCCAGTTGATGGTTCATCGCTAAGATGATATCGGGATCGGCGGCAACAGCGGCTTCGAGGGAAAGCGCTTTATAGCCAAATTCATCACCGAACACGTTTTCTCCACCGAGCATTTCAATGACGCCATGGGCGGCTGTTTTCTTGCCCGCTGCCTGCGGTGCGCCACTGGCATTGATGGAAATAAAGAGAATCCGAGGGGACATATCGAGTGCATCAACACTCGCCTGCGACCGTTCAATGTCACGCTCGATTTGCTCACGGAGCGATGCCGCGGCATCGATAACTCCAAATGCTTGTCCGATAGCGTCAACCTTGGTGAGAATAGAGGCGGGCGTGTAATCTGTAGGAAGAGCAATCATTCTGACGCCAGAGGCCTCAAGTTGCTCAACTGCTGTGTCCGGACCAGCGGCACCGCTTATCAAGATCATATCGGGTTCAACAGAGAGCACTCCTTCTGCAGAAAGGCGTCTGACATAGCCCACTTTGGGGGTATCGTTGGCCGCGTCTGGGTAGAGGCTGGTTGAATCGGTGGCCACCAGCCGGTCTTCTTCACCCAGGGCATAGATGATCTCCGTCAGATCACCGCCGACCGACACCACGCGCTTTTGGGCGAGGGCTGCCGACGACAACGAGGCGAACACCCCCAACATGATCACAATCATCCGCATGGTTTAGGATCCTACTCTTCAAAAGCCGCCGCTGCCGTCGACTTAACTTGGTTTTTGGAACGGCCAATGGGCGGCGGCACAGTAATATGCAAATGCATCGCAGTTGCTATAGTATGCCGCACCTCGCTACAAGTTTGGCGGTGCGGCGGGTGACGCGACGTTTCGACCGAGGCGTTTCCCAGTCCAGCTTGGCCTGATGGCACGATCATTGTGCAGAGAGTTGCTAGAATCGTCCAGCTAACTGAAAAACTTTAGAAAAACAATGCTGCCCACTGCCCTCAGGACGCGAGAGGGCCCCCTATGAGGAGAGGCATCACCCCTCCAGAGGTGTGGCGGCGAAGACACGGTCGGCCTGCGGCATTATTTGTTGCCAACGCTTTTCATTTGCAATTGCATGAACACTTGGTTACCAGGCGCGTGTAGATCTGCGAATGATTATCATTTGCCTCAGTGGGGATCAGAAAAGATATGCGTAACCAGACGACTACCCGGCTTTTTGGAACCACCGCCCTGGCCCTGGTGATGGCCGGATCAAGCGCCGCTCTTGCTCAGGAAGGCGACGGCGAATTTCTCGGAACTCTGTCCCTTGGGGAGAGCAAACGGGCCGTCCAGACGGACACCGCTGTCCCACTTACGGTGATCGATCAAGTCGAGATCGATGACCGACAAGCCAACACCATCGCTGAACTGATTGATTCGGTTCCTGGCGTGACGCTTGTGAACGGCTCGACTCCATCGGGTTCTGGGATCAATATTCGCGGATTTGGTGCAAACGGTACGTTTGGTACGGACCAAAAAGTCGCCATTATCGTCGATGGTGCCACCACCGGCGGTGAGGAACTCTACAGGATCGGCACCCAGCTGTTCACCGACCCCTATCTTTACCGCAGCGTCGAGGTTATTCGCGGCACCGTGGGGAGTTTCGAGTACGGATCGGGTATTGTGGGCGGCGTTGTCCGCTTAGAAACCAAGGATGCGTCGGATTTCACGGGCGGTGAGCCTGGCTTTAACGTCGGAGCCACGGTTGGATACTTCTCCAACGAAGAGGGCTATAACGGATCGGCGACGGTTGCTTGGCAGCCTACGGAAAAACTAGAATTGCTCGGCAATTATTCCTACCGGGAGCAGAACAACCAGACGGATGGGAATGGCGATACCATCGGCAACAGTGCCTTTGAGCTTCCGTCGTTTCTGGTGAAAGCCAAGTACACGTTCAATCAAGATCACTCGATCATGGCGAGCTACACCCAGTCCGATACGCAAGAACGCGACGTTCCCTACGACACGTTCTTCACCACCACGGACGCTTTTGGTAACGTTGATCGCGATATCACGTCTCAAACTCTGTCTGCTGTCTATAATTATGATCCGGCGAGCGAGTTGATCAATTTTGAGGTCGCGGTGAGTTATGCGAACCAGGAAATCGATGGTTCCTACATACCTGGCAGCTCTTCTCTTGAGACCAACCCGTTCTTTGGGCCTGTGGTCATTGCTCTGGGTGATGCCAATCACCAGTTTGAGACAACGCGTGTGACCTTGCGCAACGAAGCATTGTTCGAGACAGGTGTGTTTGATCACCAGCTTCGGACTGGTGTTGAGTATATTTATCGCGAGCGTGCCGACGCAGAAGCCGCGCCAGGCGGAGAAAATAATCGGTACGCGCTCTTCTTGGTTGATAACATCGAGTTTGGTGATGGTTGGACGTTCACGCCGGCCTTGCGGTATGAGTATTCTGAAATCGATGCCGACCCATACCAGATTGACCTCAACCCAGACCCATTCGTCTCTGATTTGACCACGGTTAATGTCGATACAGATGACGCGGCATTCATGGGCGGGGCGTCTTTGCGCTATCAATTCGATAACGGTTTTGCGGTCTTTGGTAGTGTCGCGCGGACAGAAGTTCTTCCGATCATTGACGATGTTGAGAACGAAGCGTTCCGTGATCAAGCTGAGGTCGCGGATACATGGGAAGCAGGCTTTTCCTATGACCGCATTGGATTGTTTAGCGACGGTGACACGTTGGCGTTCAAGTTCAACTACTATGACACCACACTGGATGACGTAACGTCATACGGTGAAGGCGCGATTGATGAGGTCCAGCTGGATGGTATCGAAATTGAAGGATCGCTAGCGTTTGAGCAGGGCACCTATATCGATCTGAACGCCAACTTCCCAGATGGGGTGGAAGTTGCGCTCGATGGGACCGAAACAGATTGGCGAAACTTGGTGGCCGAGACCTATAGGGTGATTGTGGGCCAAAGGTTCGGCGATGTCGCTGACCTTAGTTACGAAGTTATCGTCGCCGACGAGGCCGCGAACGTTTCATCTTCTGTTGCTACACAGAATATCCGTTTAACGCTGACGCCGCAAAGCTCGTTCCTTGAAGGCACGCAGATTCGGTTTGGTGTTGAGAACGTTGCCAACGCGCAAGTGTTCCCGGTTCTCGCCACACGGCCAACCGTGGGTCGCAACTTCAAGGTCACCCTGTCGAGAATATTCTAAGTCGGGGAACGACAGACTTAGACGACGGGCGTTGTGGGTATTCCTGCAACGCCCGCATCTATGTAAGGCCCCCTTGGGATGATGGGGCGGTTGGGAGTTTAGAATGCCAACGGAACAAGCGGAAAAGTCGGTTTTCGGACCATTCCAACAGCTTTTGGACATCGGTGGGCCGATTTTGGTGCTGCTGCTGGTGGTGTCCGTCTTCACCCTCGCATTGGTCGTTTACAAAACGATGCAATACGCTGCTGCCCGGGTTGGTTCGCGCCGGGATGTTCGTTCTGGATTGAAAGCGCTCGCAGAAGGCGATCAAGCTCGCGCCCGGCAAGCGTTCGATAAGTCGAAACATTTTCTCGCCCCAGTTTTTGGTCTTGGCTTGCAACTTGAACCAGGCGCTGCCTCCACCGCACGGCTTGAGGCGGAGGCGGAACAACGTCTCGTTCCGCTTGAACGGGGTTTCCGAATTCTCGACACGGTTGCTCAATTGGCGCCGCTTCTTGGTTTGCTTGGAACAGTCCTTGGAATGATTGAAGCGTTCCAGGCATTGCAAAGCGCAGGGTCGCAAGTCGATCCGACGGTTCTCGCGGGCGGGATATGGGTAGCGTTGTTGACGACCGCCGCTGGCCTGACGGTGGCGATGCCGACATCTGTCGCGCTCTCATGGTTCGAATCGCGCATAGAAGCTGAACGTCTTCTTGCTGAGTATGTGTTTTCTGTCATCGCCGCGCCGACCGGGACCACGGGCGTTTAAGGCAGATGGCGCTGAGGCGATCTTTTAAGAGGCGGCGCGCCTCCATCACGTCGTTAATCGACGTGATTTTTCTGCTTCTCTTATTCTTCATGCTGACTTCAACCTTTTCGCAATTCTCTGAGATAGAGTTGGTGAAAGCGGCAGAAGGTGAGGGTGCAGGCGACGCCGATATATTGGTCAAGACACTG
This sequence comes from Pseudomonadota bacterium, assembly GCA_039033795.1. Lineage (GTDB taxonomy): Bacteria > Pseudomonadota > Alphaproteobacteria > Caulobacterales > Parvularculaceae > Parvularcula. Next base: position 9,082 of record JBCCBY010000048.1, read on the forward strand.
ATTATCGAATCAACCAGCGTTCTTATTGACGGAATGGCAACGGCGGATTCTGATATTTTGGAGCGCTTGGCCGGTCAGACTTCTGCTAAGTCTTTAACGCTCGCGATCGTGCCAGCAGAGGGCGTCACCACCCAACGAATGATCGACGTTCTGGCGCGTCTTGATGATCTTTCTGATGTAACGATCCGTCTCGTGGAGCCAACAAGATGAGACGGCTGACGAAACGCAAAAAGACAGAACCTGTCATTTCACTGATTAACATCGTATTCCTGATCCTGATTTTTTTCATGGTCGCTGGAACTCTGTCACAACCAAGTGGCGGTAGCATCCAGTTCGTTGAGACCAGCGGGCTGGATTGCTGTGTTGAACCGGACGCCTTGATCATTACGTCAGCTGGCGAACTGATCTACCGAAATGAGACACTATCGTCAGCAAGCGGTTATATGCAAGGCGGAACATCCGCCCGACTGTTGCCAGATCGCAACCTTCCTGCAACGGATCTTCTTCGCATCGTCGGTGAATTAAAGGCATTAGGGGCTGAAGACATCGTTGTGCTGACGGAGACACAGCTGTGATGCTTGCGAACGTGTTCCGTTTTCTGGTCGCTGTGGTGGTTGCCGTCGCCGCGCATGGATTGCTTCTTCTCCTTCTTCTCCGGCCGCAGGAGCAGACTGTTCTGATCGAAGGCGGACGAATACAGGTGCAGTTCGGTGCTGGCGGTGCGAACACCGCTGCTGCGCGGGCTGACCAAGGCGCAGACCCTGTTCAGGAGACGGTTGAATCGGACCTTGCTGAAACGACAGAAACCGTGCCTCTGGAGCCCCAGCAAGAAACAGACGAGCGCGTCGAGCCCCCCGACGAGCCATCGCTGGACAGTGATCTGAATGAGGGGCTTGCTCCGCTTCAAGACGAACAACCGCCCGAGCCTGACCCACCCGCCAATGCGGCGGAGCCAGAGGTTCAAGAGACCAGCCCCGTACCGGTGACGCAGGACTCCGGCACCACGCTTGACACCGACACGCAGGACGGAGATCAGGATGTCGATTCTGTCGACTCCGCACCCGCCGGGAGCGCGAGCGCAAGTCCCGATGCGGACACAACGCAGCTGCAAGAAGGCAACGCCGCCTCGGCCAATTACGCCGGCGATGTTTTGCGCCATCTCTCCCGCGTCCGTCGGCCGCGAGCGTCGAGCCCTGGTTCAGCGGTCGTCACCTTCACGATCGGACTGGATGGTCAGCTTGAAGCGATCGATGTGACCGAGAGTTCCGGTTCGCGCCGTTTTGACCGTGACGCAATCAAAGTGGTGGAGCGCGGTGAGCCGTTTCCTGTCCCGCCGCCTGGCGTCAATCGAACATTCACGATTGAAATCGAGGGGAGTTAGCAGGCGTCGTTATCGGAGTGTTTGCAACGATGACCCATGGCTCCCATCGGATTGGTCAGTACTCCAAATATTCGCTGAAGTTCACCAAATTGCCTTCGCTGTCGACGGCCAACACCTGGATATAGCCTGGTTGCGGATCCAGTCCTGCTTGATCATTGATGCCTGCGACCAGCGGCATCTCGGCACCTGTGCTTTTGAGATAGGCGAGAACCTCCTCGGCGGAACGTACACTGAAATCAGCATAACCATTGCTTTGACCCGTGATGGGCACAAAGGGTCGCTCTCCCTGTTCTCCGCCGACGAGCCCAAAGACGCTGGTGGTCGACCAAAACCCAAACCAATTGTCATCACGATAAGGCTCCGTTGACAGAAGGTCTTTGTAATATCGCCCTGCATAACCAAGAGTGTTGACTGGATAGCCAGTGTAATCCAGGCTTCCGGCAGGGACGTCGGACTGTTTTGGTTGCCGGACAAAAGTGTTCAAGGTGAGTTGAGGAACACCACCTATATTCTCCCACACTTGAAGAACGAAAAAGTCTCTGTTCTGATGGACAGTACCCCGCATATCAAGACGAGCACTGAAATAGATGAGGGTTTTGCCGTCAACAGTGTGTTGCTTAATGTCGCTCAGAACCAAGTCTCCGTCGAGGCCATCGATTCCTCGATTGAGTTGCCCCCAGCGTGTGTGAAGATCGTTGCTGATGGCCTCAACACCAAAGCCAATCGATAGGGCATCGTCCATCCAAACACAGCTCGGTGCTAAATGGTCGGCAATCTGTTCAGTATCGGCCGACATCCATGCCTTCATGACACCCAAGGCTTGCTGAGCGAGGGGGGTGGTCGATGGTTGCGGGACGTCAGTGGTCAGAGTGGGGCCAACCACGACGTCATTTTCAGTCGTGATCCGTTCACGCCAGACAAGAAAATTCCCTGCTGTGTCCTCAGTTGCAAGGCATAGGCCTTGGAAACAGTCCGTCGATTTTTTTGGCCAATCGCCGAGCAGCGAAAGCTCCTCTTCCAAAGCGGCGACGGAGGCGACATCAATGATCGCATAGCCGTTTCCTGTGCCTGGTTGTCCGGTCGCGCGCCGGTCCAGCGGTTCTGTCTCAAGCTCGAAGAACATATCATCGAGAAGGAAGGAAGCCCTTGTGCTCGATCGATAGGCGGGTGGACCCAAAATGGGCGTGTAAAAATTAATGGCGCGGTCCAGATCCTTGGCTGGATAGACAAAGTCAAAACGGAAGGGGGCTGCGCGTGTCGGGGTTGTTTCCCGGAGGGGTGGCGCGTTTGGATCGCTCAATTCAACCGTTTCAATATGCGCGGCGATCCGCCAATTTCCGTCCACCAACGCAAACACTTGGGATAGTGTTCCGATGTCGGCAAATTCCCATCGCGCGCCGCCGAGAATATCAACACGGTAGGACGCGATTGCCGACCGGTCCGATATGTCGATCGTCATGTCCCGGAGAGACAGGTGCAGAGACGTGGGAAAGCCCTCTGGCCGCTCACCGCGCGACTCGTTGGAGAGCGCTGCTGCTATCGCTGCTGGAGTGTCTGCCAGCGCGCCATCACGAAAGCGAAGAGCATCATCAGTAAACAACTGCGCGAGGCTGTCATTCTCCCTCAAGAGCCAATGGCGATTGTAGTCTTCAATCAGTGTCGCGATTTTTTCCCCTTCGGATGGATCTCCAATGACCGAGGTGTTCGAGTGGTCGTAGGCGACGGTTCCCCAAAGCGATTGGTCGGTGACGTAAGCGGACTCGGTCTGGACCGCGAGAGGATGATCGGTGATCGCCTTGGACAGCTTGATCGTTGTGTTGGGCGTTTCAACGGTTTGTTGGCTGCATGCTGACAAGACAGCCCAAAACGCTACCCATAGAAGCGCCGCCTCTTTGTTGTTCAACATCGGGATCGGGTTTCCCAAAAGTTTCATTATTTGAAGTATGTCGATCCGTTAACGCAAAAAAAGATCCGGCACAACCGCGGTGAGCGGACGACCGCGCCGGCTATAAGTATCAATCAGTATGCCATAGGTACACGACAAGCGGCACAAAGAATAGTCACCTCAATGGGCGATGCTGATCGCGTTGATCACGCCACATCGATAAGATGGCTCGCCTCTGGTAAATCTTCCCCGAAGGCTCGCTGATAAAACTCAGCCACAAGGGGCCGCTCTAGCTCATCGCATTTGTTGAGGAACGTGACCCGGAAGGCGTACCCAATATCGCTAAAGATTTCAGCGTTCTGGGCCCAATTGATCACCGTGCGAGGGCTCATCACCGTCGAAATGTCGCCGGCCATCAAAGCGTTGCGGGTCATGTCCGCAACCCGGACCATCGCGTCAAGGGTGTCTCGGCCTTCAGTGGTCTGATAGCTAGGTAGCTTGGCGGAAACGATTTCCGTTTCTTCGTCATGTCCAAGATAATTCAGTGTCGTCACAATCGACCAGCGGTCCATCTGGCCTTGGTTGATTTGTTGCGTTCCGTGGTAAAGGCCTGTCGTGTCCCCAAGGCCAATGGTGTTGGTCGTTGCAAACAGGCGGAACGATGCGTGGGGGGACAGCACCTTGTTTTGATCGAGCAGGGTGAGGCGACCTTCTGCTTCGAGGACGCGCTGGATCACGAACATCACATCGGGGCGACCGGCATCATATTCGTCAAACACAAGGGCCACCGGCCGCTGGAATGCCCACGGAAGAATACCTTCCTTGAAGGCGGTAATCTGCTTTCCGTCTTCGACGACAATGGCGTCTTTGCCGATCATATCGATGCGGCTGACGTGACTATCAAGATTGATCCGTATACACGGCCAATTGAGGCGACTGGCGACCTGCTCGATATGGGTTGACTTACCCGTTCCGTGATAGCCTTGAACCATCACGCGGCGATTGTGCGCGAAACCAGCAAGAATGGCGAGCGTGGTGTGCGGATCGAAACGGTACGACTCATCGCGTAGCGGCACGTGCTCACCCGCTTCAGTAAAGGCAGGCACCACCATGTTGGACGAGATCCCGAACACATCCTGCACCGATACGGTGGTGTCAGGCTGCCGGTTCACATCGACATCAGAGTTCGCGTCCATTAATCGTCCTCGTTCTTTTTCCGCTAGCTGAAGATCCGGCGGATAACCTTAGATGTTGGCTGCATCAAGACCGTCGGAAGGGACTCCCGCAACATCTCTTTTGTTTTGACGTGCCAATCGGTTTTGTCACCCGTTCCCGGTCATCGCTTGAATGGTGTGGTTTTTCCTATTGTTCCATGGTCCCAGCTCGAGATGCAGTCATACAAGGCGATGGAACGTCGCGCTACGCCCTCTGGGTGATCCACCAGCTGGAGACGGGCCTACCAGCTCTCACCCGCGGTGTTGAAGATGACACAACGTCCAGCCTCACACACCAAAGACTTCACGCAGCTTGTCATGCCTCGATCCCCAAATTCGAGCTGACCGCCAGAGGCGCTTGGCCAAGAATCATGAGGTCAATCAAACCATTGACCCGTTGCTCCAGGGTCATTGGCTTAAGGCGGTTCAAGGCCTCGATGGCGAACGTGACAGGCGATGTCCGCGCCACCGGAAAAGGAAATCGATGGTTCGTGGTTCGATCCCTTGGGGCGATGCGTCGTGGGCAGGTTCCGTTTGACGTCGCAGGCGCTCGAAGACCTGCGTTCGATGCAGGCGTCGTTCCGGATGGTGAGCGTCCAACGTCGCTGCAACCCATGTCCGTTATTCAGATTCTTTGGTATCGGTATCGCTGATCTTTGGTATCGTCCATCAAAACGACAATGCACCCTTCAAAGGGTGGGAGGAACCGATGGACGAACCGCGCATAGAAGACGTCACGATCATTGGCGCTGGTCTTTCAGGGATAGGTGCGGCCTGTCGGCTGAGGATTCACCAGCCTGGTATGACCTTTCGGATTTTTGAAGCGCGCGAAAGGCTTGGCGGCACGTGGGATCTTTTCCGCTATCCAGGTGTTCGCTCCGACAGTGACATGTTCACCCTTGGCTACCCCTTCCGACCATGGAGCATGC
>JBCCBY010000049.1:0-14489 GCA_039033795.1 Pseudomonadota bacterium
ACCAAGGGCATTCACAGCCATCAAAGCGCCGACCGTGTGGCCAGTAGGCATTACGAAGGATGCCGAACCCAGCCCCCCTTTGAAAGAAACCGTTGTGGCTCCCGTTCCAGCCCCAACGCTGCCAATCTCAAAGTCGTCAGATGCGCTTTCCAACGCCGATTGACCCAACGCTTTGTAGGGGTTCACGTCCCAATCCTTGTCGCCGCCATTCAACAGATCAAAGAGGATCGCGCCCGGCACAATCGGCACCCGCGCGGGTCCCACAGCAAACCCGCGCCCCATGGCCCGCAGCGCATCCGCCGCGCCGGACCCGGCATCAAGCCCAAAGGCCGACCCACCCGACAGCGCCAACGCATCCACCTGCTGCACCAATTTGTCAGGCGCGAGCATATCCGTGTCCCGCGTGCCCGGCGCGCCGCCCAGAACACAATATCCTGCGATGAATGGCGCATCTGAGGTCAGCACGGTCACCCCGGTCTTGATCTTCAAATCCTGCGCATTGCCCACGCGCACCCCCGCCACATCGGTGATCAGGTTGCGCGGACCGGGACGGTAAGTCATATGCGATCCTTCTGCGCGGCGGTGTCCGGATCGCCCGTGTTCGGCGTCCCGCGCGGCTCAATCGATCAAAATGGTATTCCCAGACATTTTCTAAAAGCATCGTCCGCGTGACCACCTGGCCAGCATGACGAAGCAAATACTCAAGAAGGCGAAACTCTCGAGGCTGAAGATCGATCTTTTTCCCCCCTCGCCGAACCGTGCGGGCCAGGATATCCATTTCAAGATCGTCGACGGAAAATGTGGTCTGAATGTTTGTCGGTCCACGTCGCCGGCCAAGCGCCTCCACGCGAGCGATCAATTCCTGCATTTGGTAGGGTTTGACAAGGTAGTCGTCTCCGCCAGCCTGCAAACCCGCCACGCGGTCATCAACTTCACCGAGTGCTGACAAAAAAAGCGCTGGCGTTTCATCTCCCTCCGAGCGGCGCTCCTCCAAAAGCGAGAGACCATCTTTTTGCGGAAGCATGCGGTCGATCACGTAAGCATCGTATCCACCAGAGGTCGCCATGGATTTACCAATGGCGCCGTCAAGCGCATGGTCAACGGCGTGGCCCGCTTGCCGGAGACCCTTGACCATAAAGGTCGCCGCGTCTGCGTCGTCTTCAATCACCAATACACGCATGATGTCTCTCCTTACCCTTAGGAATGCCGTTAACTGCTAATCGGCAGTGCACGGAAGTCGAGGCCTTGCCTCGTTTGTACACGCAGGAGTATATTCTCCTTACCGCGCTGAAGAGCTGATTCAACCGCTCGTTCGATATCGCGAGGCGAGGTCACCGATTGATAATCAGCCTCGGTGATAATCATTCCAGGAACAATACCAGCTTCGGCCGCTTCGCTTTCGCGATCAACATTGGAGACCAAGACGCCCTGGACCTCCTCGTCAATGCCGAGACGGCGACGCACCGTATCGTCCAAAGATTGAAAGCTGACACCGAGACGTTCGGTGGTGTCTGAACCACCAGCGCCCTCGCCCGTTGTGTTGGCTGCTGATTGTTCCGGATCTCGGCGGGCGAGCTCGACGCGGAAATTCCGTGTCTTTCCTTCCCGAAAGACTTTGACGCGCACATTCTCTCCTGGCGGCAAGGCGCCGACGCGTCGGGTGAGCGCGGTGGAGTCGGCAATCTCTTCGCCCTCGAGCTCGAGGATGATGTCGCCAGCTTCGATACCTGCGTCTTCCGCCGGTGAGCCTGGTGACACATTGGCGACGAGGGCACCCGTTTGCTCATCAAGACCGACGGCGCTGATGATTTGCGGCTCAGGGTCCCGCACCGACACACCAAGAAAACCGCGCGTGACAGACCCTGTGTCAATGATCTGTCCGACCACTGCCGATGCCACATCGGCTGGAATGGCAAGACCAATCCCCGCGTTGACACCTGTTGGCGAAATGATCGCTGTGTTGACACCAATCACATTGCCCTGAAGATCGAAGGTCGGGCCACCAGAGTTTCCCCGGTTGATCGAGGCATCAATCTGAATAAAGTCCGCGTAGGTCGTGTTGGGTCCACCGCCCCTGCCGATGGCCGACACAATGCCCGAGGTGACCGTCCCGCCGAGGCCAAAGGGATTTCCAACGGCGAGGACATAATCCCCAACACGAAGATCGGCACTGGTATCAAATTCGACATAGCGTTGCTGCGACGAGGGTTCGACTTTGAGCACCGCAAGATCTGTTTCTGGATCCGTGCCCACAAGTTCAGCCGTCAGCTCATCACCAGAGGTCAGAACCACGGTGATCTGGTCGGCATCCTCGACCACATGGTTGTTGGTGACGATATGTCCTTGGTTGTTGATGAAAAAGCCGGAGCCCTCACCGGTCGCACGGCGACGCTCACCGTCGTCAAGTCCACCGAACCGGTCGCGCAGGCCCGGCAAGAGGCGCTCAATATCGGGGGGTATATCGCCCAAAGACGGGCCACTGATTTCCCGGCTTGTGCGGATCGAGACCACAGCTGGACTGACCTGTTCCACCAGATCAGCAAAGCTCAGTTGTTGAAGGATCGACGGGTTCGCGCCGCCCAGGCCCTCCAGTTCCACACTCTCTTGCACCGCCATGGCCGGCGACATAGCCGCCGCGCTTGCTGACGCCACAAGAGCGGCAAGGCCAAGGATTGGCATGGTTGTTTGTTTCAAAGTCGAGGTCTCCAACGCGATTCACCTTCTGTCTTCGGTATGAAGTAGGGATAGGTTATGCTCGCGGGAACTTAAGGAAGCGCAAGGCTTAACAACTAGCCGGTCGCCGCAAAGTTATCCTTATCCTCGTCTTCATCTCCTGCGGACCAGGTTTTCATAAACGCTTCGAGCTCGGGATCAGGATCCTTTGGCAGGACGATCCGCACTTTCGCAAAGAGGTCCCCGTAAGATCCTGTTTTTGTGTTTTTTAATCCTTTCCCGCGCAACCGAAAGGTGTTGCCGGAGGACGTGTTTGGCGGGATTTTGATGGTCGCCCGGCCGCTGAGCGTCGGCACCTCCACCTTCCCGCCCAGCACCGCATCGCGCAGTGGGAGGGCGACATCGGTTGTGACATCATCGTCATCTATGTCGAACTGCGGGTCCTTGGGCACCGTGACATCCACGAAAAGATCGCCCGCCGCACCGCCCAGGGCACCTGGATGACCCTTTCCGCGCAAGCGGAGCGTTTGCCCATCGCGCAGCCCCTCGGGAATGTTCACGTCGATCGTTTCGCCGCCCGGCAGGGTGACTCGCTTGGTTGTGCCGACCGCTGCGTCCAGAAAGCTCACCGTCAGCCGATAGCGCACATCGCGGCCCTTGGAAGGGCGGGCACCGCCGCCCATTCCACCCTCCCCGCGGCCAAAGAAATCCGAGAAGATGTCCGAGAAGTCTTCAAACCCGCCGGATCCGCCGCCAGCCTGACGGGCCTTTCCTTGTCGCGCGCGGCGCCGAAAACGCTCGGCGGCTTCAGCAGGGTCGACACCGCCAAAGGGCCCACCCGCGCCAAACCCCGAGCGCTCATTGCCATCCGCGTCTATTTCTCCCCGGTCGAAGCGCTTCCGCTTGTCCCCATCTCCAATGATATCAAAGGCGGCGGTGACAGCTTTGAACCGCTCCTCAGCAGCTTGGTCGCCCGGGTTGCGGTCGGGATGGAGCTCTTTGGCGAGCTTGCGATAGGCCGACCGGATCTCGTCCTGCGAGGCCTGACGTCCAACCCCAAGCAGCGTGTATGGATCCTTGGCCAAAGGTCTCTCCTGAAAAACGTCCGTCCGAGCCCCGTGATGTCATCCGGTGCGAGCGTCTTTTCAAGCGCTTTAACGCAAGATCAGAGCATCAGCGTGGCCCGCCTGCCGATACCATAGCTCGAGGAGTGTTGCCCGACCGTGACCGACGCCACTCCAACTGATGATATGGTCGCCGAAGGCGTGCTCGTCGAGAGTGTCTCAAGAAGAGCGCCCCCGCTGTCCCGAAGCTCGACGTCATAGCGTTCCTCGGTCTCGCCGAGCGGCACATCGCCAGGACCAAAGTGATCCCCTCCGATGCGGCTGCGCCGCAGCCAGGAGAGATGCAGTTGTCCGCCTGATGGTTCAGCGCGCAGATGGCTCGGCGCAAAGGGCCGTGCCCCGGTGCCTGAAAGCGCAACGGAGACCGGCCGAAAAGGGTAAGCGCCGGGCAGATCGCCCGCAGGACCAGCCTGCAAGATCTCGGTGGTGCCCCAACGGTCGGCGCTCAATGGGCGCGGAAGCGCGTCGTCGAGCAACACAAATCGAGCCCCGCTTGGCGATCCAGCTGCCGCCTCGTCTTCGGTTCCGACACGCCCACGCAAAAGGTTGGTCAGTTGATAAGAGCCGTCCTGTAAAAGCGTGGCAGATGCAAATTGCAAAATCTCCCATGCCCCTGTGTGGCTCATCACAGCACAAAGATGCGCGCCTTCCAGGACATCCGCCTCAGGAACGTTGTTGAGACTGCCGGCTGGCAACAGAACCCGCAGCGTCGATGCACGGTCCCAGCGATGGCAAGGCCCAGCCGGCAGCGGATCAACCAGTGAACCCATCAGCGATTGCGCGGTCAACTGATCGATCTGCGGTGCTGTTGGACCATCCCCGCGGTGAACCAACACCTCTCCTGGCCAGGGTTCTGCGAAAGCTGTGAACCAAAGCTGCGCGTTGGTTTCCCCCACGGGAAGGAGCGGAATATCGAGCGGCTGAAAAAGGACCGCGCCAAAGCTGGACGGCTGTGGATCTGGATCACCGGCAAGTCCCTCATAAGCAGGAGCGAAGACACCGCTTTCCGTCCGTACAGCGCGAAAAGTGCGCAAGCCCGTTTCCTGCGTCGATGTGAGACGTAAGGTCATCGCACCATCAGACCGGGTGATCGTGAGCGCGCTCGCAGGCTCCAAACCATCGGCGATCAAGGGCAGACCGAACACCGCTTGCTCGCGCATGACTCGCGCTTCGGCCAAGATTGTCCGGGCTCGGCCAGCCGCTTCGCCCTGTTCCAAAACAACCGCAGTCGCGATGCGCGCGGTGCGGCCGGCACTGATCGTTTCATCACGGGCTTCTGTTGTCTTCAGCTCGTATCCACTCAATTCATCCGCATAGGTGATGGCAAGCGCTGCGGGTAGCTCTTCGTCTTGCGCACGGGTGGTGGCAAAAAGCGGCTCCTGCGTGAGAAGGTTCTCATCAACGCTCAACTCGCTGGTTCCGTCCCTCGGTCGGACCATGAGCGTTCCGCCGCGGGTGAAGCTGTCGAGCTGGTAAAGATCGAGAAGCGGCTCAAGCGCCGCCCGACCCGATGTGGGCGCCGGAATGATGAGACCACTCACCAACGCATCGCAAGCCGACGCATCAATCGATGTGACACCGCTCTTCAAAGCAATTTGCGTGACAACATCGGAGAGTTTCACTTTGCCTGCCCGTCCACTGATCCAGTGTCCGGTGACCCAATTGTCCGCGTCGGCCCAGACATCCTGCCTGACCGGAAAATCCGGATAAGGTCTTGCGTCCCACGCGTAAACGTAAAGGCGATCCGGATCGACCATTGAACCGCCATAAACACTGCTGACAGGATTGTTGGCGGGGTCGTTCCAATAAAGGTGGTGCGCTTCCAAAAGCGCTCGTTGCGCTCGGTCATCACGCAACCCCGTCGAGAAAGAGGGCGGAGCGGACTCCGATGATTTGGGATCGACAAAGACATTGGGTTGATTGGGGCCTTTATCGATGGCCGGGCACCCAATCTCGGTGAAACGAAAGGGCTTCGACTGGGGAACCCATGGCGTTGTGGATGTTTTGACACCGCCCACCCGTTCCTGGTGCGGGTTCATCCACCAGGACCATAGATCTTTGTACCGAAAGACCCATGGTTCACCATAAGCGCCATCTGTGATGGGTGTCCGAATTTGGGCGTCGCGGTCCGCAGCACTCGCGTAGAACCAGTCATAACCTTCACCGCCAGCGATACCACGTTGAAGATAGCTGATATCGTAGGGACTGCTGGTCTCGGCCGCATCCAGATGGGTCGTTCCGTCGCGCCAGTCGCTTAAGGGAACGTAGTTATCGATACCGATGAAATCGATGTTGCTGTCCGCCCACAGGGCATCAAGAGGGTAACGTAAATCGGATGTTCCAGCTGGCTGATACCCAAAATACTCTGACCAATCCGCGCCGTAAGAGATCTTTGTGCTGGGCAAGAGGGCTCGTACATCATTGGCAAGCTGTTCTAGACGTTCAACCGCACGTGCACGGTCCAATTCATCCCTTAAAGGCGTGAGGCCTCGCAGTTCTGATCCCAGAAGAAAGGCTTCGACCCCGCCCTCGCTTGCACAAAGCGCAGCGTAATGAAGAACCATCACTTGGTAGCTGTCAAAAAAGGCATCGACCTGCGAAGCCACCGCCGCGGTTCCATCAGCCGACAAAGGATCCACCGTGATGCGTCCACGCCAAGGAAACGCTCCCTGCTCAACCCCGCCGTAAGGGTCGGGAAGGCCATTTCCCGGGGGCACATCCATCAGGATAAAAGGGTGCATCATGACCTCAAGCCCCCGGGCTTTGAGGTCCCGGATGGCTCGTCTCACCCCTTCATCCGATGGCGTGCCGCCAAAGGAAGGCTTTCCCTCAATCTCGCTGAGAAGGCGCGCGGTTTGCCGATCAAAGCTTGCGACCGCCCAAGGGTCTGGCTCGGTCTCACGGTCCCGCGTCTCAACACCGGGCAGGATCTGACACTGACCGGCACGAAGATCATCCCCGAACCAGGAGACAATAAGCGATGCCGACTTGATGTTCGGCAGGGTCGCCTCGAGCGCATCGAACGACGCAACAGCATCGGGTCGACCCATGCCGTTGTGTCGGTTGAGTGCTCGGGTCACGCCCTCTCCGCCATTTTCGAAGGCGACCTCTGTATCGTAGACGGCTTCACCTGAGCCTGGAACGATCGTCACGGCACGGATGAGCTCTTCCATTGATGCGGGGTCAGGCGCACCAACGGGGCACTCAATTTCAAAGTTGAATTGCGGAATCCGATTGCCATAGGGGCCAAGAGGGAGATCCTCGAAGACAATATAGGCCACACCGAGATAGGCCGGCGCGACGCCGACATCAGCCGTGATGAGAGGGTCAGCCGCCTGCTCTTCTGTGCCACAATAAAGCCGATGCTCGATCTCGGCCAAATCCACCGATCGGCCATCAGCCCACACCCGGCCAAGCCGGCGGAGCTCTCCTTCACAAAGAGCGATCGCCAGAGAGACCGAGTAAAGATACTCCGTGGTGCGTGTCTCCACCGCGCGACCGCCGCCTTTGGCGCCACGGCTCGAGGTCGATGTTTTGGTTTCTTGCTTGACGCCCGACGTCCAAATGATCTGCCCACCGACCCGACCACGCCCATAGACACGAGGAACACCGCCACCTTCATTTGCCGTAAGAAGCTGGATCTCATCGAGTGAGCGCCCCTCACTGACGCGTCGCACCGGACCAAAAAGAAGATTGGATGTGCTCGCCGCAACTTGCTGAGCAGCGACTTGCGAAGCGATCCGCACCGATTGATTGACGGTTGCTGAACCGACGGCGCGAGCAGTGGTGACAACAGCTTGGTTCATGGGGTCTCCGGAAAAGAAAAGGTAGCCACCAGGCGCCTCCGCCAATAAGGCGCAAAAGCTGTGATGATCACGCCGCGTCCTTGATAGGCGTGAATAAATTGCTCTGTGTCCACCAATATACCGCAATGGCTAACGGGTGCGTGGCGGTGCAATCGGAACAGCACAACATCTCCCTGGCGCGGCTCCTCAACGGCAATGAGATGCCGTCTCGCAGCCGACAGAAGCGGCTCATCCCCGCCCCAAAGACGTGGCGAGGGGCGGTAAGGGGGCGGCACCTCGGGCTCATGTCCCAATAGCGCTCTGTGTACGCCGCGCACAAGCCCAAGGCAGTCTGCCCCCTGACCTTTGGTCGAAGCCTGGTGCCGATAGGGTGTAGACAACCAACTGACAGCCTCAATGACGATTTTTGAGCGACGCAGCAATGCCTCTTCAACGGACGTCACCCATCACCCCCGGTCTGCACCACCAGCACATTGGTTCCTGGAATATGGGGAAAACCGCGAAAGGCCTCGCTGTTGGAGAAGCGCTCTTTACACGTATCTAATCGCTTATCGCAGCCAGCTGTTAGGGAAAGGCTCTCCCCACCCAGCAATGAACGCGGGAACGATTCCCACAGAAGAATATCTGTGAGCGAACCGTTCACCCCATGGGTCCGGATTGTTCGGCTGGCACCCGCCAGGGCACCGCTGTTCAACGTGGCGGTTCCGCCAGCAAAAAGGCCCGGTTCAGCTGAAACCCCAGAGACCGTCAAACGAAGGCCGTCCGCACTCACCACAAGACCGCTGCCGCTGAACGAGGAAGAGGTGAGGTTGACACCGCAACGCGCGTCCCCAAGCTGGGCGTCGCAACTTCTTTGATAAACGCGACCCGTTACCTTGGCCATTGCATGGGTTTGCCCGCGAAATTCGAGCCGAACCGTCTCACGCTGGCGCACCACCTCGCCGATGGTCCCTCCCGATAACAGAAGCCGCGCCGTCACATCCTCAAAATCCACCCGCCAAATCTCGGCGCGGGCAAACGCAAAGCGATCCGCATCAATATCGTCTGCTGAAAGACCCTCCAACGATACTCCGCTGACGATATCGGCATGATCGGGCGCAAGATCAGCCGTCATGGTCAACCGATCGATGGTCATCCCAGGATCCGATTGAAACAGCGTCCCACCGAAAGTGATGTCGCGGTTGTGATCGGTGAGACCGACCTCAACTCCATCCGAGCGGGTGATCCTCAGGCAAAGGCATAGCGAAGCACCCTGACGACCAAAGCGCTCAACGGTATAAGGATCAATGACCCTCATACGCTTACTTCGCGCAACACGACGGAAGGAAGTGCAGCTCCCTGAGCACCGACCGAAAACACCAAATCGTCGCTTTCAAACCGCACGGGCACATCAAAGAAAAACCCCGCCGTCACAGCAATGCTTTGCGCCGGTGCGGAGGCTAAGACCACCGATAATCCGTCTACACTGAGCGATACATCTTGAGATGGAAGGGTCACACCTCCCACCGCAACTTGAAGTGTTGCCGCTTCGACAAGACTTATCGTCCGTACCGCCTCATATGGCGTCGCCCCATACGTCTTGGTGAGGGCAAATATCGTTGTCGTGCCATCCCCCGTGCCGATCATTTGATCCGTCGGCGAAGGAGCGGCGTTACCAGGCGATGAGCTGTGATCGAGGGGATCGCGAAAGCGAAATGCATAGCGGCGCCCTTGCCGTGCCAGAAAAAACGCCTGCAACAGTTCCGCTTGCGCAAGACTGGTGACCCCTCCGGCCACTTCCCATTGCCTTAATGCATCGGACCAACGGGCCTGGCGAACCTCTCCCCCCGAGGCAAGCGTTGTCACCTCTGTCCTATAGCCCGGCCCGCCGGTTGCGCCAGCTGTGATCGTCAGAGGAAAGAGGACATCATGAAAGCCAGGCTTATCCATTCCGGAGCTCCTGGCGAATCAAATCACCCAAAACGTCGCCCCCAGCTTCGACGCCCTCTTGGGTGCCATTTGCCAAGGAGCGACCAACGGCTGAACTGATCAGCCGTTCAGCGGCGAGCCGAGTAAGGTCTTCAAGGATCCCGTCGACCATGTCACGCACCACGGTTCGGCTGTCACTGGACAAACGCACAAGCTCATCCTCGATCGAACGGCTCATTTCAGTGAACGTTGCTTCCACAAGTTCACTGAGTGGTCCCAATTGATTGGCCGCCGCTGCAGTTAATTCAGTGTCGGTGGTTTGTCCAACTGTTGGTTCGGTGTCACTCATTGATCATTCCTCAACAGAAGGCGTAAAGGTTAGAGTTCCGGTTGATGTTAACCGTAGACTGAATGACAATTCGTCTTCAGTTTGTCCGTTTAGTGATAGTGATGTGATATAAAAGGCGCCTTGCCACGTGCCCTCCCCAGGAAGGGTGAAGGCAAACTCTGGCGCTGTCGCCGCCAAAAGATGCTCGCGGACAGCCGCCATGCCTGCGCCAGTCACGAACACACCCGAAGCTCGAAGGTCTGCCGTCAGTGGACGATCGAGAACGGCTGCATCCCGCCATCCAGAACCCGCCGCTTGGGTGATATCGGTTGAAGTGCGGCTTATCGAGAGCTCATAGCGGCGCAACGCGGCAAGAAGAAGTGGAGCCGCATTATCGATCAAACTCAGCGACGCTCGGTTTGCAGCGATCAGAGTCATGCGGCCTCAGAGGTATTGATCGGTATCGTGATCATGCGATAACGCATCGCGCCTTGGAACGTTTCCGGCTCACGGTGACGAAGGTGATCTTCAAAAACGAGGCGCGATTGAACAAGCGTATGGCCCTCGAGCGAGAATGCTGCGTTCTGCAACAAAGACCGCACCGCCTCAGCAATGGCCTTGCATTCCTGACGTCCACCCCAACGCGAAAAAGCCGTGATACGGATGATATGCTGAAACCCACCCTCAATGCCGCCATAGGGAAAGACCTGGCCAGCACCAATCTGAACGAACGGAAAGACCGTGTCTGAGGGAACCGCGTCATAAACCCGGGCCGGCAGGCCAATGAGGGATTGAAGACTGGTATCGCTCGTCAACGCTGTATAGAGTGCGGTTTGAAGAGACCAAGCTGCGTCATAGTTCACTGCGCCGTCTCCTCTCCTACGATCCGTGTAAACCGGCCTTTCTGATCGCTCTCTTGAATGTCTGTGATGCGATAATGCTGACCGTTATGCACAAGGCGCATTTCGAAAACCAAGTCATCTCTCGATCGTATGGTGAACCGCATGCGGCGCCGAAAAGCTGTTATGTCCATGCTTCGATCACGGATCGCTCGCTGCCCTTGCGTCTGCGCAGCCACATCGCCAATTGATTGATAGCTAAAGCTGTATCCGCCGCCACCATCCGTCACACGTGTGGGTTTTAGGATCTCGACTCTTTCTCTCAGAGCACCGATCATAGTCGAGCCTCCCTAAACCCTTGGAGAAGAGCCTCAGCACCCTGCGGCATGGCCACATAACGGCCCTCTGCCACTGCTTCTCTGTTTTCATAGTAATGCGCTGTGAGCAGGATCGTTGCTCGCACAAGGTCATCGGGCACATTGGCTGGGTCTGACCCTCCTGCGGTGAAGGTGACTCGCAGTTCACGGAGCTCTTCACCACCTGATTGACAAGGCGCTGTAACCTCAACGGTTTGCGGCACCGAACGAACAAACCGCCATTCTGTCGTTGCGCCAAATTCGCCCTCGCCGTAAGCCACGTCCACGGAGGTCACGCCTGTCACGGTCCCTGGACGCAGAACAAGAGGCGCAGCGGGCGAGCCTTGGTAGAGCAATTGCCACGTCTGATTGAGCATTGCGAACCCCAAGCGACGCTCAATGAACCGGCGCGCTGTTTGTCCGAGCTCCATCACCAAGTCATCCTCGGCCGAATGGTCGATGCGAAGGGCTGCCTTCAATTCCGTGAGCGTGAAGGGCTCAACGGATGGTGGGGTGATGAGCTCGAACAACATAGCGTCCTCTGATGATCCCTACGCGTTGCGCAGAAGCTTGATCGCTGCGTGGTCTTGCACACCCCCGCCAACGCGCTTGGTGGTGTAGAAGAGGACGTAAGGCTTCGCGCTAAAGGGATCGCGCAAAACCTGGACACCGCGGCGATCAACAATCAGATAGCCCGAAGCAAAATCACCAAAGGCAACGGCGTCGGTTGCTCCGCCAACATCAGGCATCGCCTCAATTTCACTCACAGGATAGCCGAGCAGCGTCGACGGTTGACCCGCGGTCAAGCCAGGCGCCCAAAGATAGTTGCCATCGCTGTCTTTAAGCTTCCGGATAGCTTCGGCAGTCTTCCGATTAAAGAGGAACCGGCCATTGCTGCGATACTTTGCATCAAGAGTATAGACCAACTCGATGAGAGCATCCCCGCCAAGGGTCGCAGACACGGTCCCTAGTTGAGTGGCCGATCGCGACGCATCCGGCGCTGATGGAGACTGAAGAATTCCGAGCGGCTGGTTCGTGCCCGAACCGTTCACAAAAGCCTCGGTCTCCGCATCAGCGAATGTTCCGCGCACTTCTGCCGCAATCCAGGCTTCGATATCGACCGCGCTGTCTTCTAAAAGCTGCGGTGTTGCCGCGGGCATGGCGTAGATTTCGCCCGTTTTGAACTCGATGGCAGCGATCGTTGGCGTCGTCGTCTCTGGACGCGACGCCGTTTCTCCGACCCAGCCCGATGCGAATGGTGCCTCATTGATGGCCACCCGGTAACTGCCCGAGGTGATCTGGCGGACACTGGCAAAGCTTCGGAAAGGTGAAACCTCTGTAAGCGCACGATCGATTGTCGATTCAATCGTCAGCGGCACTGTGTATCCGCCGTCGGCATCGGTTGAAGACGATAAGGACTTTTCTTCAGGAGCAGACAAGATGCCGGCGCGCATATATTGCTCAAAGGCGCGTTTGTGCTCTTCTGCTTCTGGTGCGGGACGGCCGTCTTGGTTTTGCCTTAAAGCATTGATCGCCATACGATCGATCGCTGATTTCTGCTCCTGCATGGTTGCTTCCAGGCGACGGATTTTTTCGTCTTGCAGGGGATCGACATGGCCACGCTTTTCGATGGCATCGAGGCGGGCGTCATTGTTGGCCTTGAAGACTTCAAAGGTGTGAAGAAGGTCTTGCGAGGTGGCCTTCTCTTCCACAGTTTGATGCTTGGTTTCGATAGTCATGCGTTATTCCTTATGATGACAATAGATTACGAGGGAGACGTTCGCCAGCTTCTGAAACGCGGGCTATTCGCGCTGAAGGAGACATGGGGAAGGTGACGATAGAGACCTCCCAAAGATCGATAGCCATCAACATCCGGCCACCTTGCCGTGTGCTCTTGGCACGGCGGGTCTTGAAGCCAATCGAAAGTCCATCAAGAGCGCCACCGCGGACAAGCCGATAGACTTGCTCACCGTCTTTAATGTCAAGGAACAACTGCCCCCTAACCAAAAGGCCCCTGCTATCCTCTCGTATATCCGTCCAACGACCAATGGGCTTCTCCACCTTATGCTGATAAAGCATCCTAATCTGGTTGTCGGTGGTGGGGATAAGTTCTGGGCGAAAAGCGCCTGGAAGAATTCGATCTCCGGTTAGATCCGTCTGTCCAAAGACAGCCGCATACCCCTCAATCTCAGCGCGGTTGGCTGGAATCACTGCCCATTCTCCAAAAGAAGTGCGCGATCCAGCTTTTGCTCAATACGCGCGAGTGTCGCACGAAGATGATCGGTCTGCTCTTCGAGCCGAGCGGTCCGAACTTCGAGTGCGGTCAGACGACCACGCTCATGCTCGAGTTGCGAAAGACGCTCAGCAGCGGCCCCAGCCCACAGGAGGGCTGCGATCGTCTGCATGGTGAGCGCTCCGGCGATCGCTATAATGAGACGCGAACGGGACTCGTTCAACGGAGGCCTCCTTCAGGTTCAGCTGGAAATCCAAAGGCTGTGCGCTTTTCCGCATCGGTGAGGAAATCGGCGGCGGCTATCCGGTCAAGCCGGCTGGCCCGTTCCGGCGCCAAAGCTTCAATCGCACCAAGGTCGGGCTCGAGGCGAGTGAGCGCTGATGGTTCGAGCCACAAGCCCATCTTTTCGGCGACTTTGCGGACCAAGGGTAGGATGGTTTGACGCCAGAAGGCGAGATTGGCCTGCCCATAGTTCGAATACGTGTTATCGCCTGGAATACCGAGTAACATCGGCGGTACACCGAAAGCCAATGCAATATCACGCGCGGCGGAGTTCTTCAGGTTCTGAAAATCCATCTCGGCCGGCGTCATTCCCATCGGCCGCCAATCAAGACCACCATCGAGAAGAAGAGGCCGACCAGACGCCAGAGCACCGGAAAATCCCGTATCTAGCTCCGCTCGCAGACGATCAAACTGCTCTGGCGTCAAGTGCTGGCCCGCCTCTGTGCCCCGGTGGATCAACGCCCCAGATGGACGCGCCGCATTGTCAAGAAGCGTCCGGTTCCATGCGCCAGCGGCATCATGGACACTGATTGCTGAGGCGGCTGTCTTGAGCGGAGCATGACCCTGACCATCCCCATGGGGGTGCCAAAGCGATAGATGCAAAAGCGGCAGCTCCCCCGTCGGACGGGCACGGAAGACCCGCTCCCCTGTCGTTGTTCGGTAGCGATAGACACCATCCCGGACAGTCACATCGCCGGGGTGGAGCAAGAAGAGCGCTTTCGTTTCGGTTCCGTCAGCGATTCTTTCAATATACGCATTGCCATGGGTTTGTAGAAATCCGTAGACCTCTTCGAGAAACTGAGCACCGGTCTGATCGGGGTTTGGCCGATGAATGAGCCGCAAGACGGGGCTTTCAGAGAGGCGTGCGCCGTTTTCTTTGGCGATGAACGGAACGGAACCCGCAGCCTCTGAAATCATCCGGACACAACGATAAGCAACG
>JBCCBY010000050.1:0-14295 GCA_039033795.1 Pseudomonadota bacterium
CGTCATGGCGGTGAACCGGCCGCTGCCTTTGGCGCGACTGGCGGCCTCAACACAGGCGCCGCGGGTCACTGGTCCCTCAAAGAGATAGCCTTCGATATAGCAAACCTGCGCGCCCTCGACCTCGTCTTCCTGCAAATCATCAGGCGAAAGATGGATCGCAGCGCCAAGAAAGGTCGCCATCGACCGCTGCGCATCGGGCGTCACGGAAATCAGCGATCGCCCCGTGGGCACACTGCTGTCATGAGCTGGCGTTTCGAACAAAGCGCCAAGGGCGGTCATCGATTCTTTGTAGACAGAGCCGAGTTCATCATCAGCCACCTTACCCACAAAACGCGATTGGCCACCAAAACTTGAAATGCAAGCAACCGTGTTGCCCGCGGAGCCGCCAGCCACCATCACCGTGTCGGAGAACGCACCCGTAATCTCCTCCGCCTGCGCCGTGTCAATCAGCATCATGCCGCCGCGAACGATCCCGTGTTTTTCGGGAAAGCTATCGTCGACCTGAGCGATGACATCGACTATCGCGTTTCCGAGCGCAGCGACTTGGATCTCAGCCATGATGGTGTCCTTTTTTCGAAGCCCGCGGGTTAACGGCTTCGCCCTGGTTCTGTCTATGGCTGTCTTGTCCGCCTGTTCGACGGATGACGGAGAGCGTGATCCGCTCGGGGCTTTGATCGGCCGCGAGATGGCCAAACCGCGCAAGAAACCGGCGCCAGGGCCTGACGCTGCCGCGTTCGTCGGCGAACCCGTTGAGGCGTTGGAGACGTTCCTCGGCACCCCTGGCCTCACCCGCCAAGAGGGGGAGAATGAATTCCGCCGTTATGACCTGCGCCAGTGCCGCGCCTACGCGATCGTGGTGCCAGCGGGCGGGGACGTCACAAGCCTCACCACAGGCCCCGTCGTGCAAGGCGACGAAGCGCCATCGTTTCGCGCTTGCACCGCTGGGCTCG
Source organism: Pseudomonadota bacterium (assembly GCA_039033795.1). Lineage (GTDB taxonomy): Bacteria > Pseudomonadota > Alphaproteobacteria > Caulobacterales > Parvularculaceae > Parvularcula. The sequence continues at coordinate 951 of JBCCBY010000050.1, forward strand.
TCAACCGAGCTGAAACCTCTGACAGGTGAGGTGGCAAGAACTTGCCCCCATGCTCGACGCTGGCCAAGCTAATGGTCACCAGCTTTTAGGAACCCCTCTTGTCTGACACCGATGACAAAGACCATCTAGCTGCAGCCGTTTCACTCCCTTGGTGGCGCCGGACGCTTGACCCTTACCGAAAACCCGAAATGGCTGGCATGTTGCTCTTGGGATTTGCATCGGGCCTGCCGCTTTACCTCGTTTATCAGAAGACATCCTTCTGGTTGCGGCTCGAGGGGATTGAACGCTCGACGATTGGATTTTTCTATTGGGTCGGCTTGGCCTATTCCTTCAAATTCGTCTGGGCACCAATCATCGATAAAATCCGTGTGCCCGTGATAGGCGCCATGCTCGGCCATCGCCGATCATGGATGATTGTGTCGATTGTTGGAACGGTGCTTGGGCTGTTGGTGATCTCCACCGGAACGCCGTCGGTCAGTCTTCTTCCGATCACGTTGGGGGCGATCCTTTTGGCCTTTTCAGGGGCGACCCTCGACGTCTCCATCGATGCCTGGCGGATTGAGTCAGCCCCCACAGAAACACAAGCGAACATGGCGGCGACCTATTCGCTCGGCTACCGCGGCGCCTATATTTTCTCCGGTTTCGGGTTCATCGTTGCTGATTTTGTCAATTGGAACGCAAGCTTTGTTTTCATGGCATGCGCGATGGCCGCCACCGCCGCGCTGGTTCTGCTCGTGAGGGAACCGCCGCGACCGAACGGCTCCCTCCTTGAAAAGACAGACCCGCTTTTCATCAGGATGCGAAAAATGTTCGTTGAGCCCTTCCAGCAGGTGGCGGAACGGTTTGGTGTCGTCTTGGTGCCGATTTTGGCGCTCGTCCTGTTCTATCGGATCACGGACTTCACCATGGGTGTGATGGCAAGCCCGCTTTACGCCGATCTAGGATACGCCCCCGCAACGGTCGGTGCGTTGCAGTCGGGACCAGGGGTGATCGCCACGATTTTTGGTCTCTTTTTAGGCGGGATTGCCGCGCAAGTGTGGGGCATTATGCGCAGTCTGGTGCTCGGGGCTTTCCTGACACTGATCACCACAGCCGCTTACGCGTGGTTTGCGCACACTGCGACCGGCGACGATCCGCTCTTCTTGGCCCTGGCGATTTGCGCGGACAATGTCGCTGGCGGTTTCGTGACGACCGTCTTCATCGCCTATCTATCGAGCTTGGTGGATCCGGCTTTTGCGGCCACGCAATATGCGCTCTTCAGCTCACTCTATGCCTTCATGAACAAGTTCCTGGCCGGGTTCTCGGGTGTCCTCGCCGATGCGTTTGGCTGGGTGCCGTTCTTCTTGATCACGGCGAGCTTTGCGATCCCGGCGGGCGGGCTGGTGCTCCTGGTCAGCGCCATGCAACGGAAATATCCGCCCAAGGCGATCACGCTTTCCGATGTTGAGCCCGCACCGATTGCACGATAGCGGCGACTTCGCTTAAGCGCTTGGCCGTGACCGAAGCCCCTCCATCCGTCAAGCGCGCCGCCAGCCAGTCCCTTGGCGCCCTATTCTACGGCGCGGGGATCTTCGTTCTTGCTGGCTTTGTCTTGTGGATCGGCCAACCGGTCCTCATCCCCTTGGTGATCGCCGCTTTTCTCTCCTTTCTCATTGTCTCGGTGAAGCGCCAAATCGGCAGCCTTCCCGGCATTGGGCGTGTGCTGCCGGAAAGCGTGCATTTCACCCTCGCCTTTGGGGTGATCGTCATGGTCCTGTTCGTCCTTGCAGCGATTATCCGCAACAATATCGGCAGTGTGGTGGAGGCCGCCCCCGGCTATAACGAGCGCCTGCAAGAAATTGGCACAGGGCTTTCGGCCTACGCCCTTGACTTGCCGTTTGTCGGGGATGACCTGCGCGAGACAATCGACAACCTGCAAATCAACACGCTCAACATCGTGCAAACGACGCTGGGTAACATCGCGAGCATCGCAAGCGGGTTGATTGGCAGTCTGGTGACGGTTCTTCTTTACACGGCGTTCATGCTGGTCGAGCGCGGACAGTTCATGAAAAAGGTGGCAAGGATCGCGGATTTGCGCGGCGCAAGCGCGGTGGTTGACGATGTCATTGATGACATCAGCCACTTGGTCCAACAGTATATTTCGGTCAAAACCTTCACCAGTCTGATGGTCGCAGGCATCTCTTGGGCATTGATGCAAGTGCTGGGGATCGATTTTGCTGGCTTTTGGGCCCTTCTTATTTTCGGCCTCAACTTCATCCCCATCATTGGTTCGATTATTGGCGTGATGCTGCCCACCGCTTTGTCCTTGGTTCAACCGGAGGGCGGGTTTGGGCTTTTCTTTTTGACCCTTGGGCTTTTGACGGGGGCACAGCAGGTGGTGGGCTCTATCATTGAACCGCGTCTCATGGGCAGCTCGCTCAATCTTTCGCCGCTGATCATCCTCTTAAGCCTTGCCACCTGGGGCGCACTTTGGGGTATCGCAGGCATGCTGCTCTGTGTACCCATGACTGTTGCGATCATGATCGTCTTGGCACAGTTCAAAGCCACCCAGCCGGTCGCCATTCTGCTCTCGGACAATGGCGAAGTCGGGCCGCTTGAAACACCACGAAGCGCCGTCGCTGACGCGGCGCATGCTTAAGCCCCAAAACGCTCCCGTAAGGCCTTCAGCACCAGCCCTGGCAGCGCCAGAAAATTCTGGGCATAACGCGACCGAAGCCTGGGCTCGTTCGCCGCTCGGAACAGCCATTCAAACCCCATCCGTGCCAAGAGGGAGGGGGCTTCTTCAGTGTCGCCCGAGACATGCCGGATCACCGCACCAAGGTGGGAGATGACGGGCACACCGAGGCTATCGCGGTTGGCGGCAATCCACGCTTGCCCTTTGACAGCCCCTAAAGCGATGACGAGAACATCAGCCTGCATCGCACGGACGGGCGCGAGATGCTCTTCGGTGCTCAGCGCTTCGACCGACCCGTGACCGGGATTGTAGCCGCCAACGCCAAGCAGCGGGGTCGTCGGGTCGTGATTGAGGGCAGCGCTCGCTCGCTCCGCCTCGTCGCCTTCCGCTCCAAAAAAGCCCACGCGAAGAGGCCCTGCCTCGCCTTGACGGAGACGCCTGAAAATCTCCACGCCCGTCACCCGCGCCTTAAAGGGACGGCCACGGATGGTCGCCAGCGCCATGACCGGCATCCCGTCGCAGGTGACGAGGTCTGATTGATCCAAATGATCTTTAAAGGCTGGCTGGCGTTCTGCGGTCACGACCCAATCAAGATTGGCGGTGGAGATCCAAAGCGGTGTTTTCGTGCGCGCAGCCTCACCAATGCGCTGCGCAACTTCAGCGCCATCCAACTGATCAAACTTCACGCCGAACAGCGTGGCGACGTCGCGGTCCACGGGGTTAGTCATCAGCCAACGCCTCAGCCAACACAGGCATAAGCGCGGCGGCCTCATCGGTCCGGCGCGACGAACGCCGCCAAGCGAGCCCTAAATCCCTCGCAGGAACAGAACCGTCAGGATCACGAAGCGGCACAACCGCAAGGCCCTCAGCAAGCCCACCCGCGATCGCCAAGCGAGGCAGGAGGGTCACGCCAAGGCCTGATCGCACCATTTGGGTCAGGGTGAAGAGACTGGTCGCCGCATAAGCTGAGCCCTCGCGCTGACCACTCAGGCGACATGCCGAAAGGGCATGGTCGCGCATGCAATGCCCGTCCTCCAGCAACATCAAAGGTTCATTCAAGAGTTCCTCTGTGTTCACTACATCGCGCCCAGCCAAGGGATGATCAGGCCGACAAACAAGGCGGAAAGGATCATCACCAAAAATCGCTGTCTCCAACCCCTCATGCTCAATGGGAAGGGCCAAGACAGCCATGTCGACCTGATCGGCCCGCAGAAGATCGATCAGGTTGGCGGTCAAATCCTCACGAAGATAGGGTTTGAGGTCACTGAACGCCTGCTCGATCAATGGCATCGCCCGGGGGAGAAGGAATGGGCCAATCGTCGGTATAAGGCCAAACCGATAAGGTCCTTCAAACAAAGGGAGGGTCGATGATGCCGCGCGCACAAGATCGCGCGCATCGGCCAACACATCCTCTGTACGCCGCGCGACTTCACCGCCCGCCGGGGTCAAAGCGAAACCCTTTGCCGTCCGATCGACAAGACTGGTGGCGAGGATCGCTTCAAGCTCTTTGATGCCCGAGGAGAGCGTGGATTGGGAAACGTGACATGCCTCCGCTGCGCGACTGAAGGACTCGAGCCTCACAAGGGCATCGAAAAACTGAAGCTGCCGAAGCGTCGGGAGGTGTTGCATAACCCATCGATAAATCCGATGGCCTGCTGCGGCAATATCAATTTGCCTCTTGCGGCCTTCCGGACCATCTCTCCGGTCGAGGCGGTGAGCCTTAACGAGACAATCCATGGAGAATGATATGCTCGGTGTCGGTGATCGAATTCCCGATTTCAAAGTTGTCGGTGTGAAACCGAAATTCATGCAACACGAAGAGAACGGCGAAAGCGCGTTCGAGGATCTCACGCAGGACAGCTTCGAGGGGAAGTGGAAGGTCATCTACTTCTACCCGAAGGATTTTACGTTCGTTTGCCCCACCGAGATCGCTGAGTTCGGCCGTCTGGCCGCTGAGTTCGCCGACCGCGATGCAGTGGTTCTTGGCGGCTCCACCGACAACGAATTCTGTAAGCTCGCTTGGCGCCGTGATCATGCTGATTTGGCTGAACATCCAGCATGGCAGTTCGCTGACACGACCGGTTCGCTGGTCGACGGTCTGGGCATCCGTTCTGAAGAGGGTGTGGCCCTTCGTGCGACCTTCGTCGTCGATCCCCACGGCGTCATTCAACACGTCTATGTGAACAACCTCAATGTTGGCCGGAATCCACAAGACACACTCCGTGTTCTTGATGCATTGCAGACCGACGAGCTTTGCCCCTGCAATCGCCCTGTGGGTGGTGACACGCTCTAAATCCTTCGCGGTTCGCGTCTTGCCCTTCAATGATGCGAACCGTCTCCGGTGAGGCGCGCGCCTTGCTTCCCTCCCCCTGCTACAAGGCAGGGTGCGCGCCCGCTGTCGCTTTCAATGAATAAGGAAATGGCCATGTCGCTCGATGCCCTCCGAGAGCAGCTCCCTGCGTTTGCCAAAGACATCAAATTGAACCTCGGCACCCTCGCTGGTGAAGACACGCTCGATGACCAGAAAAAGTGGGGAACGTTCCTCTCTTGTGCCCTCGCTGGACGCAATCCAGACGTCATTCGTGCGATCACGGCAGAGGCCGAAGCCAAGCTGTCGCCCGAAGCCGTGACCGCGGCCAAGGCCGCCGCTGGCATCATGGCGATGAACAACATCTATTACCGCTTTGGCCACGAGGCAGGAAATGATGTCTACAAAACGCTTCCCGCCAAACTACGGATGACCATCATCGGCAATCCGGGTGTGGACAAGACCGATTTTGAACTGTGGTCGCTGGCCGTGTCGTCGATCAATGGCTGCTTTATGTGCGTCGATGCCCACGAAGCCATCGTCCGTAAAGCTGGTGTGACAACCGAGCAGATCCAGGCCTCGGTCCGCATTGCGTCGGTGGTCCACGCTGCGAGCGCTATTCTCGATGGCGAAAGCGCTCTTCAAGGGTAGCATTCCGCATACTGCTCTTTTGATTACTCTGGTGCTTTAGCGAGCTCTTCAGTGAGCTGCGCTGAGCCCTCAGGCGTCATTGCCGTCAGCATCGCCACCGCAATGGGTACCGGGAGGCCGACCAGCACCTTCGCTGCGTCCGCAACTGGGATCGCCTCAAGGATCGCGGCAGCTTTGTCAGGCTGCATGGCCGCCACCAACTCCCGCAAATGGCCAATGGATTGGTCAGAGCCGATGTCAAAGGCTGCGGGTGGACGCGCGCTTCGACCAGACAGCGCAGAAGCTTGCGGCTTCGCTGGAGAGACCAACTGATCATCCCCATGCGGTTGGTTCTGCAGCGTGGTCTTAATTTCTGTGATGGGTCCAGGCCCAACACCTTGATCGCCTGCCGTATCGAGCCCTCCGGTCAAAAGCTCCGTTGCCATGGCAACAGGTCCCTGGACATGACCCAATGCAGCAATGGCAAACCCACCTATCAGCAGACGGAGGACAGGCGATCGCGCGCTATTCACCGACTGCCCTCAAAAACGGGTTAAGGCCATGCTCGCCATCAGGCGCCTGCGCCACCTCAGCAGCAGCACGCGCGATATCGTCATCCACCTGAAGACTTGACTGAATACCCGCCAGGCGGCTCGACACCTCCAGCGCGCGGGTGAGGGCTTGGATCTCCACCTCAGCCTTATAAACAAGAGGCGTCAACGCCCGCTCAGTAAGTTGCCGGGCTTCGTGGCATTTTTTCACCTGAAGGCCGATTTGGCCATCAACGGTATCAAGAAGATCTTCCACCTCCTGGCGCCGTGATTTCAGCAGCCCGTGGCGTTCATCGAGTTCCTCGATCGCTGTTTTAATCTGTTCCCGGATTTCATCAGAGGCCTGCATCGATTGGGCGGTGGCTTTGCTCAGCTCCTGAATCGACTTGGCAACACCTTTGTCCAGCCTTTGGAGGCCCTTCAACCGCGCTTGCAGCTGCATGCAATAAAGCAAGGCTCCAAGCGACGTCATGAACAAGAGGGCGTCAGCATAAAGAGGAAGAGATTCAAACATCGGCGCCTCAGAGGAGAATAAACTCAGTAATCAGAACTTGCTTGAGAGATGACCCCAAAACCGCCCCCGCCGACTCTTCGATGGTTGAACGGAGCGTTGCCAAACCGCCGGGTGAATTGAGGGTTTGAGCGTCGATAAGACGGATCGTCGAAATGAGATCATTGCGCAATTGCGGTCTCATTTCCTCCGTCAACTCCGCATCCGTCACTTCGAGAGCGACAACGACATTGAGGCGGGGAAGCTTTCGGCGGATCGTGGTGGGCGAGGGCAAAGAGATAATGATCGGCTCGAGCTTGACGATGCTGGTCGCCTCCTCCTCGTCCCCTTTCTTTCCTCGACCACCTCGTTTTTTGGAGTCAGACGAGGCGTCGCCGTCGGCGGCTTCGCCCTCTGCGACAATCTCTTCATCAGCGGTCATACCAAGCGCGCCAGGGATGATCCCGGTGAACCAACCAGCAGCACCGCCGCCTATGATCACCGCCGCGCCTACACCTGCGATGATCAGCTTTAATCCGCCGCCGCCGGAACCGGTTTCTTCGTCTTCGGGTTGTTCGTCAGTGACGTCAGCCATAACCACCTCTGGTATCCCATGGCTCCGTTATCTCAACCAGAAGTAAACACTCTGTTAAGCCTTCCTTCCCAATAACCACCTGTGGTTGAGGACGGATACGGGTATGAAGCGTTACCTAGACATGTTGCAGGCGTTAACCGTGCGTCAGCAGATCACTGGTGCCATCGGACTGGCTGTCGTTGCATTGATCATGACCACAATGATCCGTATGGCAACGACGCCTTCTATGGCGCTTCTTTATGCAGGACTAGACCCCACCGCAGCGGGAGAAGTGGTCACTGCCCTCGACCAAGAAGGCACACCCTTTGAGGTTCGCGGCAACAGCATTTACGTGCCCCAGCACAGCCGCGATCAGCTGCGGATGGTGCTTGCCGGGCAAAGCCTGCCCACGCCGAGCACAGAAGGTTATGAACTGCTCGACCGGCTCGATGGTTTTTCCACCACCTCTGAAATGTTCTCGGTCACCTATTGGCGGGCAAAGGAGGGAGAGCTTTCCCGCACACTGATGACCATTCCCGGTATCCGTGCTGCGCGGGTGCATATCGGGACCGGTCAGCGCACAGCCTTTGTCCGATCGGACGAAAAACGCACGGCCTCGGTCACGGTCACGGCTCCAGCTGGTCTTGACGCATCACAGGTGAAAGCGGTTCGGTTTTTGACCGCCCTGGCCGTTCCCAACCTGAATTCCGAAGACGTCGCTGTGATTGACACAGCCCGCGGCCTTTTGACCGCTGATGCGGGCGCCATGGGCGCACCCAGCATCGATGAAGGAGCCCGAGCGCAAAGCCTCGAGGCTGATATTTTGCGCCTTGTTGAGGCCCGCGTGGGCATGGGCAACGCGCGCGTCAATGTCTCGATGGAGCTTGGCCGCCGCCGCGAAGAAATCGCTGAACGCGCGGTTGATCCAGCATCCCAGGTTGTGATGTCGCGGATGACAGAAGCTGATCAGTCAACGGAGCGCGGCACCAACAGGGCAGTAACCGTCGCCTCTGACCTTCCCGATGGGGAAGCAGAAGGTGCCGATGAATCGTCCGAGAGCAGCATGACTCGTGAAGAGGTCAGTTTTGCCGTTACCACCACCGATCGCCGCGTTGAGCTTTTGCCCGGCAGTGTTGAGCGCATGACCATTGCGGTGCTTCTTGACCAGAAAATTGATGAAGAAGGCCTCCCCATTGAACGGGCACCGGAAGAAATCGACGACCTTCGCCTTCTTGTTGAGGCAGCGGCAGGCGTAAACCCCGCCCGCGGCGATATCGTCACCATCCGGTCGATGCCCTTTGACCGAACCTTTGCAGAACTCCCAGAAGAGAATGCGGGACTGATGGGTGACCTGTCATTGATGCGGTTTGCTGAACTTGGCGTCCTCGCTATCACTCTTCTGCTCTTTGGACTGATGGTCGTTAAACCCGTTCTCACAGCAGGTGGCGGCGGGACAGCTGATGACGCGGCGGCCCTGATGATCGCCGATGGGAGTGAAGCCGCGATGGAACTCGCCACGCAAGACCCCGTCGCCCTGCTGCGCGATGCCAGCGCCGAGCGCCCTGACGCCGCAGCCACCCTTCTCAATGCATGGTTGGAGGAAGAAGCCGCATGAGCACCACCGTTGACGTCGCAGAGATGAATCTGCCGCCCGCTATTTCCGGTCTTACCGTCGAGCTGTCTGTCCGTATCGGGACAAGCCTGTTGACGCTCAAAGAGCTCGGCGCCCTGAATGCTGGATCGCTGCTCACGTTGCGAGAAAGTGCCGACCGGCCGCTCGAGCTTTGCGCCAACGGGCATGTCATTGCCCGCGGTGAGCTGGAAGAGACGGACGACGGGGAAGGCTTGGCCCTTCGGATCACCGAGATCGTTGGAAGCGTTGCTGGATGAGGCAAGTCGCCGTCCTTCTCTGTCTGATCCTGGGCTTCTGGCCCGGCGCGGCACTGGCCCAAGACCGTGAGGTGGACGTTGCGCCAGAAGTCGAGACCTTCCTCGAAGACACGCGTTCACTAAGGCAGGTCGTTCTTCCCAGTGTCGCGCTCGTCACGGTCCTGAGCATCGCGCCGGGCATCTTAATGATGGTGACGTGTTTCCCTTTCATCACGATCATCTTCTCTTTTTTGCGTCAGGCGCTGGGCCTGCAGACAGCGCCGCCCGCGATGATGCTCACAAGTCTTGCCCTGTTTCTCACCTATTTCATCATGGAGCCTGTCTTGAGTGAGGCCTGGACCGTGGGCATCAAACCGCTCCTTGATGGGGAAGTCACAGAGGTTCAAGGCATTGGTGATGCGATGGCTCCGTTCCAAGAGTTCATGGTCACCCGCGTTCATCAGGACACGCTGTTCCGGTTAAGTGATGCGATCGACCGTCCCGTTGCCGATGTCGCCACTGCCAATATGTCGATCCTGATACCGAGTTTTATGCTGTCTGAGATCACACGCGCCTTTCAGATCGGCTTTGCCATTTTCCTGCCCTTCTTGGTGATCGACCTCGTCGTGGCGTCAGTCCTTATGGCGATGGGCATGATGATGGTGCCCCCCGCTGTGGTCTCCCTTCCCTTCAAGCTCGCCTTTTTCGTTCTGGCTGGAGGTTGGGTGAAAATTGTCGAAGCCCTATTGAGAGGATACACACCGTGAGCGAAACCGCGCTTGCCGCCCAGGCCCCCGACGAGACGAGACAGCTCGATTTCCCTGCACTGACCGGTGCTCAAAAAGCAGCTGTCATTCTTTCTCTTCTGGACCCGGACAATGCCCGCAGTCTCGCAGAGGGGTTTGACGACGGCGCCGCTGACAAAGCGATAGAGGCCTTTCAAAACCTGCGGGTGGTCGACAAGCGGGTGATCCTTGAGACGATCGCGACCTTCGTGGCGGCGGTCCAAGACGATGTCCCGGTGGTCGCGGGCGGCATGCGCCGAGCAGAACAGCTCGCCGAAGCCCTCGCGCCACAAAGCTTTGAAATGATGGATATGATGGATATGGCGTCCGGGTTCGAAGGCGCTGGCTCCATCGACGAAGGCGCCGATGCTGAGGCTGTCTGGACCTATGTGCGGGAGCTTGAGCCGATTCAGCTGGCAACGTTGATTGGCGGCGAACGACCCGCCGTCATCGCAGCGGTTGTTCAACGGCTCGATAAGAAAAGTGGGAGCTCTGTCCTCGGACAATTGGAGCAAGACACGGCCGTTCAGGTGGTCAAACAGGTGATGACCGGCAAGCAGCCAGCACCCCGCACCTACGACGCGATCGCTGAATCCCTGCGCCGTAACGCAGGAGGGCGCCTGAGTGAAGCGGAGGCGCCCGAAGGCGATCCATCAGAACAGCTGGCCGAAATGTTCAATTGTCTGCCTGCCGCGAAACAAGATGCCATCCTCGAGCCGTTGCGCACCGAGCTGCCGGAAGAAACCAAGCGCGTGGAAGAACGCCTGATGCGCTTTGGCCTCTTGCACGAGCGTCTGCCCAAGACATTCGTACCAACCATTTTCCGCGAGGCACCCCAAGACGTGCTCGACCGCGCCCTTAAGCATGGCCTGGAGCATCAAACAGAGGCCGCCGACTTTCTCCTTGGTAGCATCTCGCAGAGGTTGGCCGAACAAATCAGAGAGCGGATCGACGAGATGCGCAAGATCTCGCAAACCGAAGGCGAGACGGCGCAGACCGAACTCCTGGGCCTTCTCTTCGGTTGGGCCGAAGAGGGGCGGTTTGAATTCAAGGAAGAAGAAGACTTCAGCTAAGAGGCCTTAAGCAAGGCCGACGATCCCCGTTGCCGTGGTGGCCGTCGCAAGAACGCGCGTGGCAAGGATGGCGTATTGCACCCCAGGCACCAAACCCGGCAGGGTCACTGTGTCACCGCCGGTGGTCACGACACTGACATCACCTGCGCCTGTGACCATCAGCCCCCGGATTGCGTAGGAAAGATCACTTCCGTCATTGGGCGAGATCGCCATGCCTCGCGACGGCGGGCTCTCGAGCCCAGGCTGATGGTTCGAAAAATCGGTCATACCAAGCGTTCCTTTCGGTCGTGCGTGGTAGGAGTATGGGGCGCGTTGGGCAGAAGGGGATAAGTTGGAGCAATGCAAACTCGGCGGGCCTGCGACGCCACGCAGATCTCTGGGTCCTCGCCTTCCTCATCGAGATCGAACTCGAAAGCGTTTTGGCTATCCAAGACAAAACGGCGTTCGAGAGCCGAACCACGAGGTTGAAGTACTATCCATTAATCTCGTTAAAAGGGTGGGATTCTTTTGATTTCGAACTTGAATTTTACTGTGATTTCCACGCTGCAATAAGTACTTCCATCGTTTTAAATATATGTTACATAATCTAATGCTGAAGGAAGTTTAGTGGTGGGCAGGGGCTTTATAGTTGTAGTGTTCTTACTGAGTGGATGTGTGATCGGCATTGATCATCAGCCTAACGACAGTAAGAGCATCTACGTTTTTGGTTTTGGTCGTGTACAGATTCCAACTGTTAAGACTGAATCCAAGCTCGGTGCCTATCGTATGAATGTCGCTGGCGCGGCCTACGCACAGAGCCCAAGGCCAAGCCTCGTTCTTGGTATTGGCAGTGCATCTGCAGTCTACGCTGATGCTGAGTGTGCCGAAGGTTATCTCGATGTCTCTTACGGGTGGACGACGAAGCTCTCTGTCACGGCATTTGAACCCTGCAAGACTGTTGAAAAAGTGATGACGACCGGGGAGTAAATGATGTCTATACGTATTATCGGTGGTATGATCGCGCTAACAGCTTTGATGGTCGGCTGTGAAACAGCAGATGGTTACCTTTTCGCCAACTCTAGCACAGTCATTGGCCTGAAACTCGAGCAGAGCCCTACGACGAACACTCCAGTGGCTGACCTCGGTTATGTCAGATCAGAGTTGGCAGTGGTTCCGACAGACCGAGGAGCTTGCGTCGAAAAGGGTACAGATGACCTTAAATGTCCCGTTGGCATGAGCGCCAAGAACGCACCCAATGTGTTGATGGAACTTAGGTACAGCAGCATTTTGTCGGCCAATTCGTCAATCTATCAGCGCCTCGCTATCGGCGACATTGCCGTCGAACAACCCGGTGCTGCTTTTATGTTCGCCAAAAGTCCTAGAGGGGAGCTGAGCTCGAATAATGCGGAAGCTGTTGCTACTGCCCTTGGAGCGGATCAGGCTCGGTTGACCGAAGATCGCGGCCAAACGCTCATGACATGTATAGGATCTGATCGCACAACTGGCTTCGACGCGACGCAAACCAGCAAGCGCGATGCTATCGTCGATAAAGTGTACCCTGATAATCCAAACAACGCTGGTTTTCGCAGCTTATTAACAGGCTCGAAAAATTTCCTGGAATTCGAGCAGAACGCACAGGCACTCGGTTACAACACCGTGAAGAGCTTGGCTGACGCTATCGCAAACGACCCCACACTATGCAACTGAGGACTCATTATGTCTGCCAACGTAAGAATTGAGCACTGCGACAGTGCCGAAGCAGCGCTTCAACGTAAAAGCTACTGGGATACTTTGGGCGGCTGGGACGTAGCTCTTGTCTCCGAGCAGGCAACGATCATCTCGGCAAACATCACAACACAAAACGGCACTGCCCAGGAAGGGCCGCCAAACTTTCCGTTCGGCGCCAATCCTGGCATCTTTGTGATAGCCATCGCCAAAGGACGAAGTTGATCTCGTCTAAATCACTCCACATCCACATAAAGCTTGTCGCCCTGTTTGCGGTAGAGCTGGCTCATCTCGTTCATGCCTTTTTCGCGTTCTGCGTCACTCATCCGTTCAAGGTCGGCTTTTTCGTTGTCGCTGAGGCCGCCGGCGTAGTCGCGGACGTCTTGGGTAATCTTCATGCTGCAGAATTTGGGGCCGCACATGGAGCAGAAATGGGCGGTCTTGTGGGCCTCCTTCGGTAGGGTTTGATCGTGGAAGTCGCGCGCGGTTTCAGGGTCGAGGGCGAGATTGAATTGATCCTCCCACCGGAACTCAAACCGCGCACGGGAAAGCGCATCGTCCCGCAGCTTCGCGGCCGGATGCCCCTTGGCAAGGTCCGCTGCATGCGCCGCAAGCTTATACGTCACAACCCCGACCTTCACATCGTCGCGGTTGGGAAGACCTAAATGCTCCTTAGGCGTAACATAG
>JBCCBY010000051.1:0-14285 GCA_039033795.1 Pseudomonadota bacterium
CGACCCGTCGCTGCACGCTTTGCCGCCTCAAGCTGAAACAGTCGGTCTTGACCGGCGACGAAGCCCTGGGCGCGGAGGGCATCGTCTAAGCTGTTGGCATAAATATAGGGGGTGGATCGGTCATCGCGGATGACCCGAACAGGGGCGTCCAGTGCGTCTATCTGAAGGTGACCCGAGACTTGCCGATCGTTGAACTGGGGCAGCACGACACCAACCACCATTGCTAGACCAATCACGATGACCACCGCGACCATAGAAACTCGAACCCAAAGACGCATGACTGATTTCCCTGCTGGCCCTTACGATGGGCGAGTTTCTGCTGATGAGTGGCCGATGACCAATAAAATCTGCATCAGCGCGACCCGTAGCGCTCGCGCAACGACTTTAACAGGGTGAGCCGCCTTTGCGCCGATGCGCTCATCACCCGGGTGGAGGTGGCACTGTTGAAGAGAGAAGGGATGGGGCGATGCTTCGCTTGTCATCCAGGCCTACGGATCATTTTGACACAGCGTTCGATCATTCTAGGGTTTCGGTCTTTGTGGCGATCGTCATTTCCTGGTCGATCGTTCCTTAGGTGAGGAACCAAGCCGGATGGAAAAGCACAGCATGGATCGGCGTTTTTTCATGGCTTCGGCCTTTGCATCCAGCGCCGTGCCGCAAGCCTTTGCGGGCAGCGACATAACCCGCGCATTCTTCGCCCCCCATGAAGGCGCGCGGCACGCTCGAACATGGATGTGCTGGCCATCGACCGAGGAGATCTACGAAAGCTCCTTGGCCTATTTTGAAGACGTGCAAGAGACACTTGGCCGACTGGCCCGTGCAATCGCTGAGCATGAACCGGTCACCATGCTGGCCGATCGCTCCCTCCATCCCTTGGCGCGACGGCTTTGTGGTCCGAAGGTGGAGCTCATGGATGTGGCAACCGACGACATGTGGTCACGTGATTCGGGGCCCGTGTTCGTCCAGAACGCGCGCGGTGAAAAGGCCGTCGTGGACTTTAATTTTAACGGATGGGGGAACAAGCAACAGCACGACCAAGACAGCAACGTCGCACAGGCGATTGCCCAACGCCTCGCGATTAAAACCATCAAGAGCGGTGTTGTTGGTGAAGGCGGTGGACTGGAATATGATGGGGACGGAACACTCATTTTAACGGAGAGTTGCTGGGTTAATGACAACAGAAACCCCGGCATGTCGCGCGATGAGATCGAACGCGAGCTGAAAAAACTGCTGGGCGTTGAGGTCGTGATTTGGCTGCCCGGCGTGCGCGGCCGTGATATCACCGATGGTCACATTGACGGCTCCTTACGCATTGTGCGTCCAGGCCTCTTGATGATGAGCCGCTACCCGGGGGATAACACGTCAATCTGGGCACAGGCGCGTGCTGAGGCGAAGAGCGTTCTCCATGCCTCACGCGATGCACATGGACGCTCTTTTGAGATCGTCGAAATCGACAGCGCCACCGCTCCGCGGTCCGATGACCCAGAACTCTTTACCAGTTACGCCAATTATTACGTCGGGAACGGGGCTGTTTTCACCCCAGCGTTTGGAGACAATGCCGCGGACCGTGCCGCCCAAGAAACACTCGCCCAACTGTACCCAGACAGACGAATTGTCAGTTTAAACGTGGACCGCATCTACGAATCCGGTGGGGGCATCCACTGCGTCACCCAGCAAGAACCTGTGTGAGGTAAACCGGCTTCGCCCACCCTCGGGCGCGCGCATCTCGCTCAGGCACAAGACACAGCCAGCGATCAGTCGACCCGATCCATCGAACGCACAAGCTGCCTCAAACGCGTCGATTGCCGCTCACGGCACGGACAAGTTGGAGGGGCTCAGGCCTGCTCTTTCCTCGGCTGAAGATGGTGAGAAGACCAGCCGCGGCGGCCAGGGCACTGAGCATCCAAAGAAGCATCCCTGCGTGACCGACGGTGCCCACATTATCGGCCCAATCAATGGGAACTGTCGTCGTTGAACCGTGGCCGGTCACCATCGCGATGATGGTCAATCCAATCACGCGAATGCGGCTCCACAAAACCGCAAGGCCACTGCTTAAGGTCGCACCACCAGCAAGGGCCAATTCGACAATATTCTCCCGCGCGGTGTTGAGGATATCGTTCCAGGTTGCATCCTGGCCCAGCTGGAGATCATCGCGCAAAACGGTGTAGGCCGTGTCGATCAACGAGCCAGGATCATTGCCAGTGATCCACAGCATCGCGCCGCCCAGCACAAAGGACACCGTCGAAAAAAGCGTCATTCCATCCCTGAATTCGGCTCGTTTAATCGCCATTTGCTCACCCAGACCCGCGACACTTCGCACGACATGTTGGCTGCGAAGCGACGTCATCCCACCTGTTTCACAATCTATTTAGCGCATTAACTGGCCTTTGAGGAGGACTTTCATGACGGAACCAACCATGAAGCAAACAGCCACGCTGGCTGGCGGATGTTTTTGGGGGATGGAAGAGCTGATCCGAAACCAACCGGGCGTTCTTTCAACCCGCGTGGGCTACACCGGTGGCGAGACTCCCAATGCGACCTACAACCTGGTGAAAACCGGACGCACGGGCCACGCAGAGGCGATCGAGATCGTCTTTGACCCCTCCATCATGTCGTATGACAAACTGTTGGCGTGGTTTTTCCAGATCCATGATCCCACCACCAAAGACCGCCAAGGCAATGACCGAGGCTCCCAATACCGTTCAGCGATCTGGTACGCGGATGATGCACAAAAAGAGCATGCCGATAAGATGATCGCGGCCGTGAACGCATCCGGCAAATGGCCCGGACCGGTGGTCACCGACGTCGCGCCGGTGGGCGACTTTTGGGAAGCAGAACCAGAGCACCAAGACTATCTTCAGCGCTATCCCAACGGTTACACGTGCCACTATGTGCGCCCCGATTGGACGCTTGACGGCGCCGCTGCTTAGACCGTGAAGCTCCCTTGGCGGAGGGTTTGCAACACCGCGATTCGTGCAGATACGGTCGCCAGCCCTCCGAGCAAAAGGGGAATCACCAAAAGCCAAAGCGCGGTTTCCATACCGATCGAGAAGGAGGGCAAGAAGCCGCCAGCATCTTCGGTCACCACCGCCAAGAACTTGGTGGCGATAACGGCGCCGGCCGCACCTCCCGCACCGCCTAAGGTCCCAAGGACAAGATAGCGTCTGCCAATTTGGGAGGCGATGAAACCGTCGGTGGCACCAACCAGATGCAAGACTTCGACGATGTTGCGGTGGGCTGTCAGTCCAGCGCGTGCGGCGAAAACAATGACACTGGCCGCTGCCGCGATCACCAACACGAACGCAACAAAGGCAAGCCCTCGCACGCGTCTCGCGCTCCTCACCAATTGATCCGTCCACGCACCATGATCATTCAGGCTTGCGCCCTCCGTGGTATCAGCAAGCCGTCGCCGAAGGGGCGCTAAGTCTTGCCTCAATTCCGGCGTGACCTCCGCGGTGTAAAGTGCAGGGAGGGGAAGGTCGTCGGGCAGCACATCGGTGCCAATCCACGGTCTGAGAAGATCCATGGTGGCGTCCTTCGAAAGCCGCGTGGTGTTCGCAAGGCCATCGGTATCCTGAAGGATTTCCAGCACTTGGCCCGCCGATGTCTCGATATCTGCGCTCGACGCGCCGCGCACCTGGATGGTGATGGTCCCGGTCAGCTCGCCTGACCAGCCTCGCACAGCCGTATCGACGGCAAAAAAACCCGTCATGGCGATCCCCGCCAAAAAAGCCAGAACGCCGATGACAATGGCGAGAGAAAAACCCGAAATTCCATTTTCGGGGAGAATAGGCGCTGCACCGCGGCGAAGCGCGTGGACGTCATAGCTGCTGCTCATGATGCTTGGCCTTGCCGTGTGGACGCCGAGGCTGAAGGCGCTTCGGGGATCGGGCCGTGCAAGGTCACCTTGCCCTCCTTAAGCCGCAGTATGTTTTGACGCAGCCCACGGACAAGATTGAGATCATGGGTTGCAACGATCACAGCGGTCCCCAAGCGGTTCAGCTCGAGAAGCAACCGCATGATTTTCTCGCCCATCACCGGATCAACATTGCCTGTGGGCTCATCGGCTAGAATAAGATCGGGCTTGGACACGAGCGCCCGAGCGAGGGCGACCCGCTGTTTCTCTCCACCGGACAGAACCGTGGGCGGCGCATCGATGCGGTGTGCCAGTCCGACCCAGCTTAACAATTCGACAACGTCGTCCCGATAAGCATTAGGGTGAACGCCGAGCACGCGCATCGGCAACGCGACATTTTCAAAGGCCGTCATATGGTCGAGCAGCCGGAACTCTTGAAAAACCACGCCGATTCGTCGGCGAAGGCGTGGCAACTCAGCTGCGCGGAGTTCTCCGATGTCTTCACCAAAGACGCGCACATGGCCCGACGACGGGCGATGGGCGGCATAAATCAGCTTCAGGAGTGTTGTTTTACCAGCACCCGAGGGGCCGGTAAGAAAGCGAAAGTCACCGGTGCGAAGCTTGAATTCGGTCCCGCGCAGGACTTCACGAGCACCATCATAGGAGAGGTGGACGTCCTGAAGGGACACAATCGTTTCTTCCTCGGATGGGTTGGCCATCATTCCGATCTGCACCGAGCCGTGGGAGAGATGCAATGACACTTCCGTTAAGGCACGAAGAGAATATTGAACATGGTCCTCAAGGGCCTCGTCCAAGACACTTTCGTGGCGACAGAGCTTTGCAGTCGCCTGCCAACCAGCTTCTGTCGATGTTGCAGGAGGCAGACCTCGAAGCGATTCGCTCCCCAGAGCATCGGCTTGCCGCCGATCCGGCGTCCCATCGAAGGAATCGCCGATCCTTGGCGAGCGAGGAGCGGCGGTCAGCCTTGTTCGGAACAATGCTGTTGGTTTGGGCGCTTTTGGCACTGATCACCAGCGTGTCTGTCGTCGCTTATGATGCGTTAAAGCCCGCTCCGGCACCCGTGATACCGCCGGCGCTCACCTTCTCTGACCTCAGCAACCGATTGGTTCAGTCCAACGAAGGCCCAGCACTGGAGCTGAGCGGTTTGGTGTCAAACGCTGGTTCGGTGACACTGGAGCCAGAGGTTCTCTTGCGGCTTTCGGGCAAGCGATTGGCTATTGAAGAACCGCTTCGACTGGGCCTTGCGTCCTTGCCCCCAGGCGCGGAACGTCCCTTTACTGTACGAATCGTTCTGCCGCAGGGGGTGCAATCGGTCAGCCTACTGCCGACCGACAAGACAAGTGTTGTTGTTCGATCTTTGCCCGTGATCTCACCCGCCTGGACAGCGCCGGACGCGCTTTAAAACCGCTCGAGCAAGCTCTCCAGATAGGTTCGCTCCATCTCGCCAAGATCAGGGTCTTGAAGTCGGGCTCTGATTTCACCAATCAGCGCACGCATGCGCTCCGGATCATAAAGTCCAAAATCATCCGCACGTAGAGTGTTGCCGCTCTCCAGAGCGCGGCCAAGGGGATCGCGCCCTTGAAAATCGCCGTCGGCTGCTTCCGCAAGCTGATCACCTGCATCGCGCAATGCCTGCATCGCCCCTTCTTGCAACGTTTGTGCTCGACTTAACTCACCATTCTCAAGAGCTTGAACGGCTCGCTCCATCGCTTGACGGGCGCGATTGAGGTCAGGCAGTGCCGACTGCTCATCACCTTGCAGGCGGCGGGATAGGGCGCTGACATCATCAGCAGACTGTCGTTGCTCATCAGCTAGCCCCTCTGCAGCGCGATCGCCACGACGGGCGGCAAACGTCTCGTCCGAGAGCGCTCGTTGCTGATCAAGAAGGTCCATCGCCCCGGAAAGCGCAGCCGAGCCGTTGGGGCCCGTGCCGCCGCCTTCGCCGGCCTCGGCGCCCGCTCCGTCGCCAGGTTTTCCGCCAGCCTGGCCTTGCCCCGATGATCCCTCACCGCTGGAGAGCTGGAGCCCATTCAGCATGGCCTCCAATTGTGAGAGAATGGATTCAGCCGACTCATTGGCCCCCTGATCGGCAAGATCCTGCATCTCGTTGAGCATGTCTTGAAGGTCAGTGTCACTCAATTCTCGACCGTCGCTGGCTCCGTCCGTCTGCGCCATACCGCTTTCTGCCAGCGCCCGGATATATTCCTCGATCGCTTGTTGTAACTCGCTGATCCGTTGCGCGATTTCCTCCGGATCATCCCCCCGACGAAGCGCTTGGCGAAGCGCATCCTCTGCCGCATCCAGCCGAGCCCGGGAATACTCCAGTCCAGCGTCTTCCAATTCGATGGCGAGCGGCCAGAGGCTTTCGACGATGTCGTCGACATCTCGACGCTTGGCTGCATTGAGGGCCGCCGCTGTGGCCCGCATCATCAGATGCTCGCGCGGGTCGACGTCAAAAAGGTCGGGCGCTTCCACCAGCGCCGCGAAGGTCTTTCCGCTGCGCACAAGGTTAGAGGGCGCCATGGCAAGCTTCTGTCGCTCTTCAATGACGGCTTGGCTGAGGGGATTGTAGAAAGTGCGCTCGGGCATCGCAAAAGCAAAAGGTTCGGACCGGGCAACCTGACCGCGACCATCTTCGACTTCGATTTCCGCTTTCACAAGAAGACCAGCCCACGGATGAGCGGTGGCATCAATTTCAACGTCAATCTCACCCGAAGGACCGACAAGCTCGTTGAGGGCAAGCAGTTCGGGGGCACGCGCGACGTCGTCATCGGGCGGCGGGGCGTCTTCGCTTAATCGTTGCCCAGGGAGGAGCGAGACGATCAGTGTTCCTCTGACCAAATCATAGGCATCCGTTGTAATCACCTTAAGCCGAATGGCACCGCTAGAGAGATCTGGCTCCTCCGCGAGAAACACCGATGGTGGCAGGTCTTCACGGACGTTCAGGGTAAATTGTGTCGTCTCGCCCCGGGCGTTGATCGCCAAAACACCGCTTTCGTTCAAAGGCCAGGTGAACGTTGCGCCGTCCCCATCTGATGGCCGGATACGTCGTTTGCCGCTGTCTGCCGACGCGAACGTCACAACGCCTTTGGCAGGAGCACCCATCTCATTG
This sequence comes from Pseudomonadota bacterium, assembly GCA_039033795.1. GTDB lineage: Bacteria > Pseudomonadota > Alphaproteobacteria > Caulobacterales > Parvularculaceae > Parvularcula. The sequence goes on from JBCCBY010000051.1 coordinate 6,990, forward strand.
CGGAGGCGCAAGTGAAGGTTTGAGCCTTCAGGAACTTGGTGAATATACCGAATGTGGCCTTTCAACACCCGTGGCGGCAGTCCGGTGTAGGCGGGGGGTTCAATCCATGTATCAACGGAGATCGGCGGTCGCTCTGGAAAGACGGGCGTCAGGCTTGCCTGCAATCCTGACACATCGCCGCGGTTGAACGCGGCGGCGCCGAAAAGAGCGACGAGGGCCAGATAGCGAAGACGAAGGGGGTCCGCCTTCTGAACATTGACAGACAATGCGGGAAGCTTGGGCTGTCCGATGGCTGCGACCAAACGTTCGCGCGCGGCGATCCACAAGGGATCGTTCTCATCCGCGGCAAAGGGCTCAGCGTCCAACGCATCAAGGCAGCCAATGACGAGGTCATTATGCTGTTCAATCCGGCGGAGCACCTCACGCCGGGTGGGCCATTGGAACTGGCGCACGGCCCGCCACGTCAAAAAACCAAGAGTGATCAGAGCAACACCGAGACCGCCTGTGTGCGCCCAAAGGGGCGCGCGCGCGAGCCAACCCATCAGCCCCACGGCCGTGCAGAAGAACGCGGCAATCCCGGCCGGTAAAAAAGCCGGATAAACACGCTCCCAGGTTAAGACAGCATGGGTTCGCAGAAGAGGAACGGGGGCCGGAAGACTCATCACACCCCTTCTAATCACGGGAGAGGTTCATTTCGAGTGAGCTTTCATTCACCGCTTCGTCAATGGATCAAAACCAAGCGATCGATGAACGGCCAAGTCGCACGTTTATGGGGCCGCAAAGCCTCCACCGCTTTGAAAAAGGGCGGTCAGTTTTGGGCGTTGGACTGGCGAGCAGCCGTGTCCTTCTCAATAATGATCAAGTTGTGTTCGAAGGTGATACCCTTGACCATTTTTCCGAGATCTAAGCGCGTGTCATCGGCATGGGACAGGTCACGAAACTCGGGATAATTGACGTAGTGCGACAGCTCAGCGAACCATCCCATGCAGGTTTGCGGTGAGCGATCGTGTCCCACAGGAAATCCCCCAAGGTCATCCCAATACGAGGTCTGTATATCCTCGATGATATAGACGCCTTTATCCTTCAGTTTAGGGAACAATATCTTGAACGTTTCGATCTGGTGCTCGTTAATGTGGGATCCATCATCCAGCACGATATCGAACGGACCCTCGGCTTCATGCAAAGCCGTCAGCTGATTTTCTTTGCTTTGATCGAGAATGTGGATCGACACGCCAGGAGCTTTAAGGGCCCGCTTGTCGACGATATCGGCGCCAATGATCCGCCCGAACGGGAAGAAACTGCGCCAACATGAGAGGCTGCCGCCGCCCATCCGTCCGTGATAGCCGCCAATGCCAATCTCAAGGAACCTGACCGGCTTGTACTTAAAGCGTTTCAAGACCCGGTGATAGGTTTTGCCGTATTGATGACCGCCGCTCGACTGTTTGTCCGTGTGAGAAAACTGAAGCAACGAAAAGAGCGGTATCGGGAGGAACGATAACAACGGCGCAACCACCGCCATCACCTTATAGCGCATTCCGATCGTGTCACGCGGCGGCGCGACCCTTTCGTCCCCGACCTCAGATAACACGTGTTCCATGACGCCCCTCCCACCCTATGCTTAATCGGAGCCATTTTCAGCGCAAGCGTAACAGGTTATTAACGCTAACGCACTGGTCCAATGAACCCGATGCTGCACGTTGATTAGACGGTGAGCTCAGCGACGGTGCGCGCCAGGCGTTCAAGATCGTCCGGGTTTGAAAGGCGATGATCGCCATCCTTGATCAGCGTTGTCACCACCGATGGCGCCTTGATTTGCTCGGCCAATTTCAAGGCATGCTCGGTGGGAACGGCCTCATCTTTGGTGCCCTGGAGGATACGCACAGGGCAGGGAAGCGGAATAGGCTCGGACATCAAAAGATGCTTCCGACCGTCCTCAAACAAGGCCTGCGTGTAGGTTTCGCTGTTATGACCGGTTGGGCCCGTCCTGACGATGCCTTCTTCAAACACTTTGATACGGTGGTGCTCAGGTAAACGCGGCCAAACCAGGCGCTCGGTAAAATCGGGGGCCGGGGCGATCAACACGATGCCTGCCAGATCACTGGGGTCCTGCAGGGCCAGCAACAGCGTGATCCATGCGCCCATCGACGAACCGACCAAGAGTTTCGGTCCCGGTGCCTTCTCATTGAGCATGGTTTGCGCGTCCGCCAACCAGTCAGAGACAACCAAGTTTTCAAACACTCCGTCGCTTTCGCCGTGTCCTGAATAATCAAACCGAAGATAGCGTTGCTCCGCCTGGGATGCATAGGCCGCGAGCGCCTCAGCCTTGGTGCCCAGCATATCAGACGCATAACCGCCAAGCCACACAACGGTGGGACCAGCGCCCTCGACAAGCCGGTACGCCAACCGGCCCTGAGGTCCATTGATGGAGAGGGGGGCGTTGTGTTCCATAAACCAGAGGCGTAGCCGCGGACGCAGCAGTAGCCAAGCGGACGAATGCTGACGCCCTTATGAAGACCTTTCAAGGCCAAACGCTTCTTCAGGTCATCCCCGCCCTGGTGAGTGGGGGTGCCGAACGCACGACACTCGAGGTCGCTGCTGCATTTCACGCCGAGGGCGGACGATCGGTGGTCGCCTCAAGTGGCGGTTCAATGGTCCCCGCACTTGAACGACAGGGCTCGATCCATGTTGAGATGCCAGCGGCGAGCAAGAACCCCCTGGTGATTGCTGAAAACGCGCGGACCATGGCGCAGCTGATCAAGGCCGAGGGGGTAAGCCTGGTTCATGCCCGCTCGCGCGCGCCAGCTTGGAGCGCCCTTATGGCCGCGCGCCGGACCGGGCGACCCTTCGTGACGACCTACCACGGAGCCTACCGCGCCAGATCTTGGCCAAAGCTTGTCTATAACTCGGTGATGGTGCGCGGTGACGCGGTGATCGCAAACTCGCATTTCACCCAACAGGCCGTGACCGCGCAGTATCGCAACAAGCCCTATTTCGACCAGGCAAAAATGACCGTCATCCCACGCGGAGCCGATCTGTCTCGGTTTGATCCCGCTGCGATCAGCGATGCGCGGATCGCCGGTCCTCAGAGCTTTTTTGGAACGGGTCTTCGGGTTCTCTTGCCTGGACGTTTCACGAGCTGGAAGGGCCATGAGGTGCTGATCAACGCCGCGGCCGAGATCATGCGCTCCCAACCCCATCACGCGATGAGCTTTGTCGCGATCGGTCGGCAGGATGATAAGCTCGATTACGTTGAGCAGTTGCGCCGCACAATCGACCAAGCGGGGCTGTCGGGAGCGTTTCAGTTGTTGCCCGCGACCGACGATATGGCTGCATGGATCGCCGCATCGGATGTTGTGGTGTCCGCATCAACCGAGCCCGAAGCCTTTGGCCGGGTGGCCGTTGAAGCCCAGGCCGTTGGGCGTCCGATTATCGCCACAGCCCATGGCGGCGCCTTAGAGACCGTGATTTCTGGAAAAACTGGCCTTCTTGTGCCGCCTGATGACTCCTTGGCTCTTGCGCAAGCGCTTCTGTCCGTTAACGATCTCGGTGTGGATGGGCGTCGACGCATGGGTGAACGCGGCATGGCTCATGCACGCAAAAAGTTCACGGTCGAAGCCATGACGGCAGCGACCCTCATGGTGTATCGGGGTTTGATCATGCAGCACGGAGGAGAGGCGTAGGGGATGGGACAACGCGGACCAAAGGTGCTGGTGGTGAAGAGGGACGGCTTGCGTCCATTTGTGGAGGCGGAGCCAGCTTTTGCGGCCATTCGGCGGGCGCACCAAGGCGCGACGATCGATTTGGTGACCAGCCCGCACCTTCAGAGGCTGGCGAAGTGTTCGCCTTATTTCGATCGTGTCGTCGCAACCCGTCCGTTGAACACGCCCCAGGACAAGCGCGAATTCACCGGTCAGCTGAAAAAGATTGGTTATCAGGTCGCCTATGACCTCGATGGGACGCGGGACAGCATGGATCTGCGCGCATCGCTGAAGGGGTTCCGGGCACCGACATGGGTCGGCCCAAAGCGGAAACTCTCGAACAAGTCGACCTCGATGAAGCCCAGCCCCTTGGCTGGACCGGGTATGCGCAAGCTTCTTGCTGATGCTGGAATTGAGCTTGAGCATCGGCTTCCTGACCTGCGATGGGCCCATGACCCGCAACAGGGTTCAGCCAATCTCGATCCCAGTTGGTTTGGTTTATCAGGAGCCTACGCACTGTTTATTCCCGCAGCTAACCCGGCGCACCGCTGGCCAGCGGAGAATTATGGGGCCGTGGCTTCGGTCATGGCTGCGCAGGGCATCACGCCGGTCATCGTCGGCGGCGATGATCTGTCGACCTACGCCTATGACGTGATGCAAACCGCAGCTGAGCTCGCTGGGGATGGTGGCCGCGCCGCTGTTGATCTTTCAGGCAAAGCCGATGCCGCACAGGTGAGCGTGCTGGCGCGCGATGCCGCGTTCTTCCTTGGTGGTCCTTGCGACGAACTTCACTTGGTGGCGGCGGTTGGCACCCGCGGTGTCATCCTCTTGCCAACGTCGGAGGATGTGCAAACCGATGCGCTCTATGGACGCGATGTGGTCAAGCTGACCGCGACCAACCTCAAAAATGTCTCGCCTGACATGGTGATCGGCATGTTGCGGAGTATGGGCCTTGTCCGCATGGCGCAGGAGCGTCGGCGCAACCAAGCCTGATATCGACCTGCACGGTTTTGATTGAACGAACGGCAAGGATTCCTTATCTAGCGTCGGCGCATTGTTGCGCCGCGTCAGCTAGCTAAGGAGACCACACAATCGCACGCAGACCCATGAATTCGGCCCCGCCCAAACCAACGGGACCGAGAATGAACGAAGGCATTCGCGCCCCGAAGATCCTCGTCATCGATGAAAATGGCGACAAGCAGGGCCCGATCACCCCCGAGCAAGGCATGGAAATGGCTGCGCGCGCTGGTCTCGACCTCGTTGAGGTCAACAATGGCGACATCCCCGTCTGCAAATTGATGGACTGGGGTAAGCACAAATACCAGCAACAGAAGAAAAAGGCTGAGGCCAAGAAGAAACAGAAGATCGTCGAGATCAAAGAAATCAAGATGCGGCCGAATATCGACCAGCATGACTATGAGGTCAAAACCAAGGCGATGCGGCGCTTCTTTGAAGGCGGCGACAAGGTGAAAGTCACCTTGCGGTTCCGCGGCCGAGAAATGGCCCACCAGGAACGCGGCATGGAGCTCCTCAACCGCGTCCGTGAGGACTTTGAAGAATCCACCAAGGTCGAGGCTATGCCCAAGCTTGAGGGCCGGCAAATGATGATGGTGCTCGCGCCTCGCTAAGCCTCAGAGACGTTGAATGCTTCTCATTCAACCGCCGCTCCGTTATGCTTCCCTTGCGTGGGACCAGCCGGGGCGGACATGTCAGATCCTGTGACAATTCAATTTGTTGTGGCCGGCCTATCAATTGCGGCCACTCTTTTTATCCATGCGCTGATGATCATCATGTTGCGCGGCGTGGCGGCTGTTGGAACCGGCGCGCACGGCTTTGGTTCAGACGCCATCGATGTGATCAAATTGTCCCTTGTCGGGCTCGGTCTCATTGTTGCGCATACCGCATCGGTGATGGTGTGGGCGTCGGTGTTTGTCGCCACGGCGGTCAGCCTGACATGGGAAAGCGGCCTCTATTTTGCGCTGACCACCTACACCACGCTTGGCTTCGGCGATGTGTTGGCGCCGGAGCCCTGGCGGCTGTTGCCAGGTTTTGCGTCGCTTAATGGTCTTTTGTTGTTCGGTCTTTCCGCGGCGGTTTTGGTTGATGCCGCGGCCCGGCTGAGGCGCCGTCACGGTTGAGTGAGTTCGTGAACGGCCCAATGGGCGGTTTCCCGAACAACAGCATCATCGTCGTCAAGCAAGGGCACGAGATCATGCTGGAGCGACGGATCGTTGCTGTTCCCGATGGCGATCGCGACATTACGAATAAATCGATCGCGCCCAATCCGTTTGATGGGAGACTTTCTAAAGAGCGCACGAAACGTTGTGTCTGTGAGCTTCGTCAGTTCCGAGAGCGGAGGACCCTTAAGCTCCTCCCGCGCATGAAAGGCAGCTTCTTTTGATTCCTGGGCAAACTTATTCCACGGACAAATGGCAAGGCAATCATCGCACCCATAGATCCGATTGCCCATGGCGCGGCGCAGGTCTTCGGGAATCGAACCCTTGTGCTCGATCGTCAGATAGCTGATGCATCGTCTGGCATCGAGTTTGTAGGGGGCAGGGAAGGCGTCCGTCGGGCAGATATCCAAGCAAGCGGTACACTGACCACAGTGATCATCTTCGGTGCTGTCAGCTTCAAGCGCAAGGTCGAGGTAAATGGCCCCCAGAAAAAGCCATGATCCGTGGCGACGACTGACCAGGTTGGTGTGCTTTCCCTGCCAACCAATGCCAGCCTGTTGACCTAGCGGTTTTTCCGCAACCGGTGCTGTGTCAACAAACACCTTGAGCGCACAGCCAAAGGTCTCACCCAACAGGCGCCCCAATTGCTTGAGACGTTTTTTGACCACATCGTGATAGTCATCACCCTGAGCATAGACAGAGATGTTACCGATTGTCCGGCGATGAAGCCTCTCCAACGGGTTATCGGCTGGCCCGTAATTCATCCCCAGCATGACCACCGACCGGACGCCGTGCCAAAGAGTCTGCGGCTGCGCGCGTTCGTCCGCACGGTTTTCCAGCCACGCCATGGTACCATGATGGCCAAGGCTGAGGGCCTCATCGAGACAGCGGCCGACCTCATCGGGAAGGCGCGCACTGGTGATGCCGCACGCATCAAAACCAAGCCGGGCAGCTTCTTGCCTGACAAAGTCTTCCTTCGACGTCACTTATCGCGGCCAACAGCCAAGAAATGCGGGTTGTCAAACCCACGCTCTTTTTTTCCGTAACGGAGGGGGTCGCCCCGTCTTTTGTCTTCGAAGGTGTAGACCTCGCCACCCGCGGCCTTCAGCACCGCATGTGCCGCGCCCGTGTCCCATTCCATGGTTCGGCCAAGCCGCGGGTAAAGATCAGCCCGTCCTTCAGCGATGGCGCAAAACTTGAGGGAGGAGCCGGCGGCCAAGACATCGACGACCCCCAAATCGCGCAACAGCGCAGCTGTTTCCGGTGAACCATGGGAACGGCTGGTCATCGCGATGGCGCCTGAGTCGGGGACATTGCGCACCGTGATTTTTTCCGGATCGCCCAATGGCCGACCAACACCAAAGTCATAGCGCTGACGAACGGCCCCATGGGCGACATCCCCCACATAGAGCATGCCCAAC
>JBCCBY010000052.1:0-14189 GCA_039033795.1 Pseudomonadota bacterium
CTTGGCATTGGCAATCGCGAGACGCAGGCGCGGGTTAAAGGCGGGGTCTGGCGCACCCATTTTGGCAGCCACCGTGATCTCTTTGGACAATTTGGAGAACATCTTCGACCGTTTGGCGTCCTGACGCCCTTTGCGGTGTTGGATGTTGGCCAATTTGGAGTGGCCGGCCTTGGTGCCTCCTACAAAAACGACGTGGAGCCCGAGCGTCTAAGACGCGCCGGGCTCTCTGTTAAGACCTCGTGATGAAGTGGCTTAGCGTTTGGCAAATCCTCGAACCAATACGACCACGAGGATTCCCACCGCCAACAAGATCCAAAAACCCAGCATCTCTTTGATGCTCAGTCCCATCAATTGGTTCCAGTTCTTGGTCATATAGCCCCCGGCGGAAAATGTGCCGTTGATGACCGCCAAAACACCGTTCCAGACAAACATCACCCCGCCTAGCAGTGCCATGCCGCTCGTCGTTGCGCTCGGGACTTTGCCCAAACCGCCCGCGGAAAGGCCCTGGCGCAAAGCAACCACCACAAGTGGCAACAGGACCATTAATGGATCCGCACTGGCGGCCGATCCGAGCGCGGACACAAGATCGGCGATCATTTCATCAAAAATCATAAGGGCCTCCCACATCGTTCCCCGGGCCGGAGGTTAACCGATCTTAAGCTTTGGGCGAACCCGAAAATGTGGCGGCAAGAAAGTCGATCAAGAGACGCACGCGTTGCGCAAGATGTCCTGTCGGCGGCCAAAGCGCATGCAAACTCGTCTCTGGCCATTTGCGTTCTGGAAAGAGGCTGACGAGCGCTCCGCTGTCAATGTGGCTCTGCATCAAGAAACGCGGCGCCCAAAAAATCCCATGCCCGGCGGCGGCCAAGGCCGTCAGGATATCGCCATTGTTGGCACTGATCATCTTCTTCAACTGCACCTTACCTGCGGTTCCATCCGGGTTGATCCAGTCGAGCATGTCATTGCGGGCACGGTTCACGTAAGTCAGCCCGGGCAGTCCCTCGAGATCTTGCGGCGCGTGAAACGGTCCATAGCGATCGATGAACCCTGGAGATGCGCAAGTCACTGATGGAACATGACAGAGCTTTTTGGCGATAAGGGTCGATGGTGGGAGGTCGCCAATCCTCAGCGCAAGGTCAAAACCGTCTTTGACAAGATCGACGGTGGCGTCTTGAAGATCAATGTCCAACGCGATTTCGGGGTGTTGCTGCAAAAACCGATCAAGGGGCTCGACCAGTGTGCTGAGACCAAAGGACATGGGCGCGGCAAGACGGATGAGGCCCGACGCGCCGAGCGCCTCATCACGCATTTGTTCTTCAAGGGCATCAATACTGCGCAAAAGCTCCGTGGCCTTTGCAAGATAAGCCTCGCCGGCCGGTGTGAGGACCATCGCGCGCGTTGTGCGTCTCACCAGCTCGATCCCAAGTCGCGCTTCGAGCGCCTTCAACCGGCGTGAGACAGCCGATGGCGCCACACCGAGCTCATGGGCAGCAGCTGATATGGTTCCCATCCTTGCAAGGATTTGGAAGGTGGCCATGTCCCTTGCAGCGTCCATGACTAGTCGCTCGTCTTGACACGAATGATTTCCTCATCGGACAAGCGACGCCAGTGTTGGGTTCTGCAAATGATGCTCAGGCATCCTTGCACGGCGAGCGTTTCCTCCGATGACCGATAAATAGCAGATCTGTAAGACTTACCCTCGCGCGGATCGTAAATCAGGCCGCGCCGCCATTTGCGCCCGCCTCGTTCAAAGCTGTCCACGAGGACAGCCCCCAAAAGCTTGTCTGGGTCGTCATTGACCAAGAAGGTCTCGCTGTCGTCCACCGTCTCGATCAGCAGCTTGGGGTACCAAATGATCTCGCCCCGCGGCGATCCGGACTCATCAATCACGATCTCGACATGAGCCTTGCCATTAGGCGGAGCCCAGACCCCGGTGACGTCAAATGGATCGAGCGCCTGCATCATCATGAGCAGCATCAACATAGAAGGCTGTGTTCCCTAGCTTAAGACAAAGTCCTTAGAACGAGGGAATGGCCTGCGCCAGCCGTCCGCCAACGCGAAGTGGCTGTGCATTGATGGCAAGTCCGTCAGGTCCGGTTTCCACCATGATGCCGCAGATCGTCGCTTCACCCGCAGCGGGTTGCATCCGCGCCGTTTTCATCTTGGTCAGGAAACTGTCGACCGGAACCGACTTTTCCATGCCGATGACGCTGTCATAGTCGCCGCACATCCCGGCATCAGCCTGGAAGGCCGTCCCGCCGGGCAAGATTTGGACATCAGCGGTCGGGATATGGGTGTGGCTACCGCACACGAGGCTGACTTTGCCGTCCAGCCAATGGCCAACGCTGTATTTCTCGCTGTTGGCCTCGGCATGGACATCAACGATGATGGCATCCGCCTCCCCGGCGAGATCCATGCCGGCCAGCTCCCGCTCGATCGCGGGGGCCATCGAGTCCGTCGGCGGCATGAAGGTTTGCCCCTGGGCATTGATGACCAGCACGCGGTGGCCTTTTTGGCTTTCATAGAGACCAGCACCCCAGCCAGGATTGCCTTGGGGAAAGTTGGCCGGCCTTAGGACACGCCGCTCCTCATCAAAAAGCGCAAGCTCTTTACGCTGGTCAAACGCATGGTTGCCGGTGGTGATGCAATCGACGCCCGCATCAAAAAGATCAGCGGCGATGGCAGCGGTGATACCAAACCCGCCCGCGGCGTTCTCGCCATTGGCAACAACGAAATCGAGGCGGAGCTGTTGGCGAAGACCAGGGAGTTGCTCAGCCACCGCCGTGCGGCCTGAACGGCCAAAAATATCCCCAAGAAACAAAAGCCGCACGCGCGCTCTCCTACTGCCAGGAGTGTGTGGCATCCTGGCGGTCAGAACACCACCGTGACCGCTCTTCGTCGATGGAGATGGTTAGGCGCGCTCTTTACCGGTGACCACCAAATGCGCGGGACGGCGCATCGCTGCCAAAGCCGCACGCAGCGTTTCAACGCTGCCCGGTCCATCCGTGACAGCCAGGGTGCGGCCAAGCTCACGGGGGTAGTTCGTGCCATCGACGATCAGAAGCTCTGGCTCCAAGAACGCGATGCGACCACCATCCATCACGAAGGCGTGCCAATTTTCGAGCACTTCGCGCTGATAGGCACCATCCGCAATCAGAACATCCGGCGGAGCGGCGCGCGCCTCCTCTTCGGAGATCACCTCAAAAGGCGACACCACTTGGCGGCTGCCGATGGCGGCTGAAATGACATCTTGGTCAAAGCCGCTGGCGTCGAGGGCCATTTGAAGACGCGGATGCGTGCCGAGGAGATAGGCATGCAGATCGTGCCGAGCCAGCGCCTCGGAAAAGGCGTAAATCTCTTCCGTCCGCTGATTGACCCGCATTTCAAAGACGCGGTAGGCCTGCCGGCCCACCAAGCTCAACGCGTTCTCTTCATCCCACAAACGCGCGAGCTGTTCCCGCCACACCACATAATCGTGTCCGTCGTAATCATCATGCGTCAGGAAAAGACGCAGCGAACCGCCTTGCGTTTCCGTCATGCAGCCGCGGACGATGTTAAACCCTGTCGCCTGGGCAATGCGCTGGAGCACAGCCAGTGTATAAACCGCCTCGGACTGACAGTGAAACGTTCCGGCCAAGGTCCTTGTTAAGGCAAGCGCCGCATACGGTGTTTCAATCACAAGAACGCCGTCTTTCGCAAGCCAGCTCTTGGCCCGGAGGAAGAATGAAAGCGGATCATCCATCTCACCAAGGACCGAGATGGCGGTGATGATATCGAATTTTTTCACGCCCATGCGTTTTAGAGCGGCCTGACCTTGCGGGCTCAAAAAGTCTTCTTTGATGCCGACACCCCAGTCCTGCGGACCGGTTTCAGGCAAAGCTGGATCAAGGCCAATCGGAACAATCCAGCGCGGGTAGGCGCCCGCCAAAGCACCGGCGCCGCAACCCACGTCGAGCGCGGTGCCATCACGGGTTGAGAGCATTTCGAGCGCTTGGTGCGCTGCTGCTTTTAAGCGAAACTCATCGGTCCACGTATGGTCATCAACAGTTGGCGTCGGGCGTTCTTCATAGACGTCAGCGCGTTGAAGAAGGCTGCAACCAGAGCGGCCTTCTTCGTCTCCGCAATAGACCCAGCGGACCCCGTCACCGACCTGGAACGCCTCGGTAAGCGTCGTTCCATGGCAGGCGCGGCAATAGGATATGCCCGCTACTTTACCCATAACACTCTGCGTCCAACTCGCCGACCTTTGCGCCACACTCTGCACCGAACGCAGTTAAATGCAGGCTAAGGATGACACCAAAGCTCCCCTCAAATTGGACACACAATGGACACAAAGAAAAAGCCGCGGCATACGCCGCGGCCCGTCAGTGTCGTCGCCGCAAGGGCAACTGAGTTCTAATTAACCAGAAGGTGAAAGGAGTTAGCTTCGAGGCTGCTCCAAGCCTTTGCGCATTTCACTGAACCCAAAACGACGACCGATCATCTGACTCGACATCGGACCACCTCCTTCCACGTTGTTAAACCTGTTCACAACAGTGCGAGTGATTGGCGCTCACGGCAAGCAAAAAAAAGGGTTGGCGGCACCATCCATGCGGTTACAAACCGTGCATGGTCCAACCTCCTAAAACCGCCGTCATCCCTGTCGCAGGCTTTGGCACCAGAGTGCTTCCTGCCTCCAAAGCCATCCCCAAAGAGCTGCTGACCGTCGTTGATCGACCGCTGATCCACTACATCATGGAAGAAGCGCTAGAGGCGGGGTTTGAGCATCTTTGTTTTGTGACAGGGCGGGGGAAATCCGCGATCGAGGATTACTTTGACCACGTTTATGAGCTCGAAGAGACCCTGAAAAAGAAAAACAAAACCGATATCCTAGAGGCGACGCTGTCGTCGGTCCTGACCGCTGGAAAAACATCGTTCACCCGCCAACAAGCCGCTCTCGGTCTTGGTCATGCGGTGTGGTGCGCGCGGGATATTGTCGGCCGTGAGCCCTTTGCGGTGATCCTTCCCGACGTCATCATCAAGGGCCGTCCGAAGGCCCTTAAAGAGATGATGGACCGGTATGAGGACGGCACCAATTTGATCGCGGTCGAAAACGTTCCCCGCGAAGACACCGACAAATACGGTATCATTGCGCCGAAGGGTGACTTCGTGGACGGCGCTGTCGAGATGACAGGGATGGTGGAAAAGCCAAACCCGGATGAAGCACCGTCGACCTATTCCATCACGGGGCGGTATATTCTCCAGCCAGAAATTTTTGACCTCCTGGAAAAGCAAGGCCCCGGTGCAGGCAATGAAATTCAGCTCACGGATTCGATGGCTGCGTTGCTGGAGATGCAGAAGTTCTTGGCCGTCACCTTCTCAGGCGAGAGCCATGACTGCGGCTCGATCGACGGGTTCTTGAAAGCCAATGTCGCCTTCGGCCTGGACCACGAAAAGCACGGCGGTCCTCTGCGCGACTTTATTCGCTCGGTCTAACGAGGAGCTAAAGAGGCACACGGATCAAGTCTGGTCCGTGTGCCCCATTATAAGGCCAAGCGCTTATTACCCGCCCGTCTTCTCCATCGCCGTGACAAAAGCGGGCCGCGCCTTCTTTCGGTCGATATAGGCTTTGAGCTTGGGATAGGGATCAAGTTCCCCTAACGCGTCCGCCATCGAGCAAATGTAGGCGAACCCGATGTCAGGCGCGGTGAAACGGTCACCCAAAACAAACTCTTTGTCACCGAGAAAGTCCTGCATATAGCCAAGCTGAAGCGCCACTTCGCTGGTGCTGAACATCCCGAACAACATGGGCTTCGGTTCGGCCTCACGGCTTAAAAGCAATTTGATGAGCAATGGCGCAAAAGCGGAGCCCTCGGAATAGTGGAGCCATTGGAACCACTCCGCCTTTGCCGCGGGGGTCTCCGCGATGGGGCCGAGGGCCTTGGCACTTTCCCGCGTCTCCACGAGGTAAGCCGCGATTGCACCCGACTCCGATAGGGTGAAGCCATCGATCTCGATGACCGGGGATTTACCGAGCGGGTGGGCCTCTTTGAGTTCATCGGGCGCACGACCCATCTCATTTCGGTCATAGATCTTGGGGGCATAATCAAGACCCAGCTCTTCTAAGAGCCAAACCGTGAACACGCTGCGCCCCACGCGCAAGTGGTGGACGAGAATAGTCATAGGTGAACCTCCGCTCATCGTTTGACGGGCACGTATCACGGCTTGTCCCTGGAACGTAAGGGGCAGCGTCAGAAACGCGTCATCAGGCTCAAACGCCCAATCCCTTGTGGGTCGGCTTGTGATTGAAATGTCCGTGATCTGCGCAAAAAGGACATAACAACGCGAGAATTCCCCAGTGGGAGCGGCAACGACAACCCGCCCTCAAATTCATAGACAAAGTCCTCGCTGGCTTGGGTTACGATATCGTCCTGAAACGGACGACCATCAAGCCAAATTGCGTACCCAACGGCTCGGGCATGGCCGGTCATGTAGGCGTATGCAGATTTTTGCGCCGCTGGTTGATCGGCGAACCACGCAAGACCGCTGGAACCAGGCTGGTGCCGATGCTCCCCGAGCGGACGGGCCATATGCCGACCAAATCGGACCGTCCCGCCAACCTCTGCGGATAGCAAAACATTTCCGAGATTGGTTGAGACCATCGGTTGAAAATCAGCCTGCCAAACGCCTTCTCTCCAGACCATCGACGTCCAGCGCCGTTGAAGATGGACCTGAAGCCCCGGTTGGTTGCCGATTTGGTTGTCCCAGCCATTAAATGGGCTTTCGTCGACGAGGCGATGGGCAAAATCCTGCACCTCTTCGCCGCCAGCCCAAGGCCCGACGACCCCAACCTGCACACCAATTGTATCAATGGGCTTCGCGGGGCCCCAATCAGCAACGAACACAGCCTCGCCAAAGAGCCAGCCCGCATAAGGATGCTGATCAGGAAGCGGCTCAGCAACGAACTGCTTTTGCGGGGTATAGATCTGTTGCCCGATACCAAGCTGCAAAAAGCGATCATGAGGGGTCGTGCCTTTTCGTTTGATGGCCCTCGTGAGCTGCCAGCCCGCAGAATAATTTTCATCCCGTCCGCCGGCCCAGTCGTTCTCAAAGAGAAAGCCGTAGACCGGCGCGGTCTCCTCGGCGAGGACAGCGGAAGGATGGAGCATGAGGCAGACAAAAAGCGCCATGGCGACATTGCGCGCATTAGACGACATGCTTCAGCTTCCCCCGAACGACTTGTCTGGCCCGATCCCCAAGGCCTAGAGCTTCGAGGGGACCGACAACAGGACAGCTCGTCCCACGAGGGGACGCATAAGCCTCCGTTGACCGCACCCATTGAGCCCCGCTAGCCCCCCTTTATGACTGAGCGCCCCTCCTCCTACACCCGCGAAGACCTGCTTGCATGCGGCCAGAATGGCCTGCGTGGCCCTGGTACAGCACAATTGCCCGTGCCCCCCATGCTGATGGCGGATCGGATCACCCATATCAGCGACGAGGGAGGCAGCTATGGCAAAGGCCAGGTGATCGCTGAACTCGATATCACGCCCGATCTTTGGTTCTTTGACTGCCATTTCCCCGGCGACCCTGTGATGCCAGGATGCCTTGGCCTTGATGCCCTGTGGCAGCTGACGGGGTTCTTCCTGACCTGGGGCGGCAGCCCCGGCCACGGCCGCGCTTTGGGCGCTGGGCAGGTCAAATTCACGGGCCAAGTGCGGCCACAAAACAAAATCGTCCGCTATGAAATCGACATTCGGCGGGCGATGCGCGGCAAGCTGGTTCTGGCCTATGCCGATGGGACCATGTTTGTCGACGACCACAAAATCTATGAAGCAAAAGACCTGCGGGTCGGGTTGTTCTCGCAAGAGCAACTCTCGGGCAGCGTGCTCGGTTAAGCGCCAATAAAAACGGACAGCACGTCCCAATATGCTACATGTGCTGATCTCTTGATTCCTTAGGAAGGAAACTGCGTATGCGCCGCGTTGTGATCACTGGGATGGGAATCGTCTCCTCCATCGGCAACACACTCGATGACGTCACCAAGTCCCTGCGCAACGGTATTTCAGGCCTCAGTTTTTCCGACGAGATGGCCGAGCACGGCTTTAAATCAAGGGTTTGGGGCAAACCCAAGCTCGATATCACCGAGATCCTGGATAAGAAGACCCGGCGTTTCATGGGCGAAGGCGCAGCGTGGAACTACCTGGCCATGCGCGACGCGATCGAAGATGCCGGGCTCGAGGACAATGAAGTCAGCCACGATATGACCGGCATCGTGATGGGTTCCGGCGGTCCATCCACTGAGACCATTGTGGCAGCGGCGGACAAGAACCGTGAAACCGGCAGCCCGCGCAAGATCGGACCGACGGCGGTGCCCAAGGCGATGTCGTCGACCAACTCCGCCTGCCTCGCCGTGCCGTTTAAGATCCGCGGGCTCAATTATTCGATCAGCTCGGCCTGCGCGACGTCCGTGCACTGCATTGGTCACGCCTATGAGCAAGTGGCGATGGGCAAACAGGACGTGATTTTTGCCGGAGGCGGTGAGGATCTCGATTGGACATTATGTAATATGTTCGACGCCATGGGTGCGATGAGTTCGGACTACAACGATACCCCCACCCTCGCCTCGCGCGCCTATGATGCCGCGCGGGACGGCTTTGTCATCGCCGGCGGCGCGGCCACCGTGGTCGTCGAAGCGCTGGAACGTGCCGTGGCACGCGGCGCCAAGATTTGGGGAGAGCTTGTGGGGTATGCGGCCAATTCCGATGGCCATGACATGGTCGCCCCGTCGGGCGAAGGCGCGGTGCGCTGTATGCAGAGGGCCCTGGTCGGCGTTGATCAGAAGGTTGGCTACATCAACACCCACGGCACCTCGACCCCGATCGGCGACACACGCGAAGCCGCGGCCATCAAGGAGGTGTTCGGTGACCAGGTGCCACCTTTTGCATCCACCAAGTCGCTCACTGGTCATTCCCTCGGCGCGGTCGGTGCGCAGGAATTGGTGTTCAGCCTTCTTCAGATGAAGGAGCGTTTTCTCGCAGCTTCGGCCAATATCCAAGAACTGGGTGAGGAGTTCGCTGATCTTCCTGTCATCCGTGAGCTGAAGGAAGGTGCTGACCTTGACGCGATCCTGACCAACAGCTTTGGATTCGGCGGCACGAACGCAAGCCTGATCGCCGCCAAATACGAAAGCTAAGACGACGCTTTGCCTATGTGAAGGCTCGGGAGGACAGGGGCTGTTCCGCTTGTCCCGACACGAATGATGGGCGCGCCGTTGGCGATCATCACATCTTCAATCTCCGCAAACACCCTTCGGTAGTGGTAGAACGGCACACCGGGAAAGAGATGGTGGATGGCGTGATAGTTTTGATAGAGCCAAAGCCACGTGATCAGCGTGTCAAACGGCTCTGGGAACACGATTGCTGATGTGTCCTTAAAGCGCCCCGTCACATCGAATGGTCTGTGCACGACCCATGCAAAGGTCGCCAAAAGGAAAAAGAGTCCAACCGCCGTCGCGCCCAAGAAAAGCGCGACACTCACGTTCCATCCAGCCCACCCAAGAAACCCAAGACGCCAGCCATATGCCGCAACATACTCGGCGATGATCAGTCTTTTCGTTCGCGCCGACGCTGTCCGCCAATGATGCTCCAGATAGTATTTGAGCTGTGATGGCTGGGCGGTAAATACCGCTGCGATCACCCGGAGAACACTTCCGCCCACATAGGCCTTATCAGGGTCTTTGTTGTCTTCATTTGTGTGCCGATGATGCGCCATATGTTCTTTTTGGTGCACCAGGTAAGAACCGCCCAAGATCTGTCCCGCAGCAAAACCTAGCGCGTCGTTGAGCCATCTCAGTGACTTGTCCTTACCGCAAATCGATCCGTGAGCGGCCTCATGCATGATCGTGTAACTTGCAAAGACCGACATGGCGATCACCGGGAAGGCCACCCCAAGAGGAAGATCACCGAAACCGGCGAAGAGCAGAGTTGCCGCGTAAACCGCAACGAGTGCTGCACCGCCCCAGATAATCGGCCACGCGGTGGCGCCCATGAAGCGTTGAGCCACGCGGCTTGCACGGACATCCATATCCTCGAGCGTTTCGGTCATCGAGCTTGTGTCTCTTGCTGCGGCGCTCGTTTATCATCAATCTTGTCATTGTCAAGATAACAAAGCACCGCTGGCGCTCAAAGGCGACCTGGGTCAGTCTCTTCCACGATTTGGAGGGAGACATGGCGACGTACCACCACGGCAATTTGCGGCAGGAAGTGCTCAATTGCGCCATCGCCATGATCACGGACCATGGCGTTGAGGGGCTCTCGCTGCGGAAAGTCGCAAAGGAGCTGGGCGTATCGCACGCAGCCCCTGGTCATCACTTCAAAAGCAAGGCCGATTTGCTCGCAGAAATCATCCAAGAGAGCTATGAACAGATGACAGGCGCTATCCTTGTCGAACTTGATCGGCACCCGTCGGCGACCGCAACACAGCGGCTGCGCGTGATGGCGAGCACCTGCATCCGCTGGGCGGTGGAAAACAAGGCGCGCTTCTCTGTCATGATGAACCCTGACGTCAGCCGGTTCACGGAAAAGGCTGTACACGATGCATTGGCAGATTTCGTGAGAACCGTCGCTGACGCAATCGGTGAGGCCAAGGAGGAAGGGTTCTACCCCAAGACCTCGAACGCTGTGCTTTTGCTCTATGCCATTGGGGCGGCAAATGGGATCGCAACAGCGCTCACCTATGACGTGATGAAAACCGCGCTGGGCGTCGAGTTGGAGGAGCATGCCTATGAGGAGCTGGCCAACCTCATCGTCGATACGAGGAATGATCATCGACGCTAAAGCTCAAGCGTTCTGACCGTGTCGTGCCCACAGGGTAAGCGCGTCCCGCACCAAAGTCAGCGATGCAAAACTGGGCGGCCGACGGCAGGTTTTGCGCACGCTGGACGGTGGAGAGCAACGCGGCCAATGCATGGCCGCGTTTGTTTCTAACAGCATTGTTGGCTGATGCCTCAATGAACTAAAATGCTATTTTGTACAATGTAACTTCATCAGATACAATGTATTTGTATTTGATACACAGTTTTTATTTACAATTCATTGTTTTTCGACAAAATTCCATCAATCGGTGTTTGGGGAATTACCAAGATGCGAAAACGTGTTCTGTTTTTATTGTTCGCTTTTGTCTATTTTTTCAATGGCTCGGCATTTGCGGCTGATATTATCAAAGATGGAACAACGATTATTGGCATTGATGGGCTTGTTATTGGTTCCACAATTTACAATGTCGACTTCCTTGACGGTACATGCCTCGATCTCTTCGATGGGTGCAACGATGACGATGATTTCTTCTTTCAAGAAGAAGATGAGGCCGAAGACGCAGCACAATCGATCGTCGACATTCTCGCCGGGCAAGAGCCCGAGGACGTGAGTGGCTGTATCTTCACGGGCAATTGCCAAATCCGGGTCTATTTTGACCCGACGGGTGTGACCGTCGACCGTTTCAACGCAGTCATTCGAGACCCGAACGCGGGTCTTGTGGCGCTGGTCACCCGAGGGGGAAGCGATGCTGGCATCTCCTACGACACAGGGGCGCTAGGTTCAGGGATCAACGAAACCACCGCAGTCTTTGAGGAAGTGGGGCAAATTCCCTTGCCCGCGGCGGGCCTGCTTTTTGTGAGCGCCGCATTGATGGCGATGACCCGAAGGATGCTGGTGCCCGCCAAGGCGTGAAAGAGGGATGAAGGGTGATTGCTACGTATGCGATACACGATCGATCATTGATCAAAACGGCCTTTGTGGGAGGCCGCCAATTTGCTTTGAAGATGCGCCCCTGCGGTGATCGGTTGATAGCGGGCGGGATTGGCCGGTGTCACGCAGGACGGCAGGGCTTGAATCACCGCATCTGTATCCGGATCAATAAACATAGCAATAGAGAACCGCTCGCGGCCTCCCCGTTGTGGCCTGACGCGGTGCATGGTCGATTTATAGCGTCCATTGGTCCAACGCTCGAGAAGGTCGCCGCTGTTCACCACGACAGCGCCCTCAATTGGTTGGACGGGCGTCCAGTCTCCAGCTGCATCAAGGACCTCAAGTCCGCCCTCATCTCGCTGAAAGAGCAAGGTGAGAAATCCATAATCCGTGTGCGCCCCTGCCCCCATTTGGCGGTCCGCTATCTCCGTCCCGTCCTTTGCTGATGGATAGTGAAGAAGCCGCAGCGTCACATTCTCTCCATTATGCACATCACTGAAAAATGCCGGTCTCAAGCCTAAATGCATTGCCATATGACGCTGAACGGTATGCGCGATTGCTAGACTTTGTCGATAGAACGCCTGCATCAGATCACGGAAGGCTGGAGATGGCCAGCGGCCTAGCTCTGGCGGGCAACGTAATATATTCCGCATCGTGAATGTTTCTTTACGATCAGCTGGTGCGCTGGGATCAAGATTTTCCTCCAGAACACCCTGAAAACCAAAGTTCTCAGCCGCCGACCGGTATCGGCAGGCTTCCTTGACTGCACCGTCACCGCAAAAAAACGCCTCGCTGGCCGCAAAAACATCGGCCAGAAGCTTGGGGTCGGTTCCAGTGGCTGAAAGCTGCATGAAACCAAGGCCAGCCAGACTTTTGTCCATCCGCGCACCGAGATCTGCGGACTGCATATCGATCACCGGTAACCCCATGAGCACGCCCTCCCTGGCGACAACAGTCCCACCGGGAACGCATGCCGTCAAACCCAGACGCACACTATCGCCGTCCTTGCGGATGGCTGATGCATGAGGTGGCGGGCGTTGCGCGTCAGACAGGAGCGAACACCGCTCAATGGCTTGGCTACCGCCGTGGCCTGGGCTAGCCCCAGCCGAACAGATGACGGAGACCCACCATGAGCGACGAGACCACCTACCCCGCCGGTGAGCTGATGAAGGGCAAACGCGTCCTGATCATGGGCGTGGCCAACAAAAACTCGATCGCCTGGGCCATCGCCCAACAGCTGGCTGCGCAGGGCGCAGAATTGGCCTTCAGCTTTATCGAAGCGATGGAAAAACGCGTGAAACCGTTGGCTGAAGAGCTTGGCGTCAGCATCCTTCTGCCGACCGACGTGACCTCCGATGACAGCATGGCCGCAACCTTTGGCACCATTGAGCGGGAATGGGGAAGCCTTGATGGCCTCGTCCACGCCATTGCGTTCTCTGACAAAGATGAGCTCAAGGGATCATTCGTCGAGAACACGACCCGGGCCAATTTTCTCCAGTCGATGGATATCTCCGCCTTTAGCTTTGTCGATGCTGCACGCCGCGCGGCCCCGATGATGGCACCGGGCGGCTCGATGATCACCCTCACCTATCTCGGCTCGGAGCGCGTGATCCCAAGCTACAACGTGATGGGCGTGGCCAAGGCTGCTCTGGAAGCGGCCACCCGGTACATCGCCCGGGATCTCGGACCTCAAGGAATCCGCGTGAACGCGATCTCAGCGGGTGCGATCAAGACCCTGTCATTGGGCGGAATCTCTGGCGGCCGTTCGCTGTTATCCGAGGGCCGCAAATGGGCACCGATGCGGGAGGATACTGACCCCGCCGGTGTTGCAGGCTGTGCACTTTATCTTTTATCCGACCTCGGAAAATCAATCACGGGTGAGAACCTGCATGTCGATGCAGGCTTCCATATCGTTGGCTTCCCTGATCTTGACACCGCAGAAAGCTAGTCGCCGCGCGCCACAGCGAACGGACCAAAGGCCTGTTGAACAGGCATAATCTCGACACGGTTGATGTTGATATGCGCCGGAAGCGCGAGGATGTCCGTGATCACCCGCGCGACGTCGGCGCCTTTTAGTGGTTTCATGCCTTGATAGACTTGATCGGCTTTGGCGTCGTCGCCCTCGAAGCGCACATTGGAAAATTCAGTCTCCGTCATCCCTGGCTCGACTGAGGTCACGCGCACATTCGATCCTAAGAGGTCCGGCCGCAGATTAAGTGAGAACTGCTTCACGAAGGCCTTGGTCCCGCCATAGGCATTGCCGCCAGGATAGGGGTATGATCCGGCCACCGATGAAATATTGATGATATCAGCTCGAGAAAGCGGTTTCATCTTAGGCAAGAGATGCCGGGTTAGGTGCACCAGACCGCGAACATTCGTGTCGATCATTTGATCCCAATGATCAAGGTCTGCTTCAACAGCCCCTGCAAGACCCAGCGCGAGTCCAGCATTGTTGATCAGGACATC
>JBCCBY010000053.1:0-13930 GCA_039033795.1 Pseudomonadota bacterium
CCTCGGTCAGAACATCCTCTCCTGTCCAACGGCCATCAGCCCTGATGGCATAGCGATCACCCTTGCCTTCGGTGGCGGCAACAACCTGAAAACTTGCAGGATCGGTATCACTTGTATCAAGGTTGAGCTGCGCGCTAACAAAAGTATCTGTACCAGGAACGACGATTCGCTGCGCCGCAATCTGTGCGACCCATGCGCCCTGTGCTAGGGCAGCATTGGCAGTCACAATTCCGTTGTTGAGCCAAGCAATTCGTGTTGGCGCCAGGGAAAATCCATCGCCCCAACGAACAGTGGTCGGCCGCACGAGACTGATCTCCTGCGGCTCACGCGTATCATCAGAAAGCTGAACAATAAAGTCGTCAATGGTTACAGTCTGGAATGAACCTATTGAGACGGTGCCCGATGTCGCAAAACCATAAAGATAGAGCTCTCCAGCCGTGACGTCCTCGGACGTGATACGGAACCCAACTGCTTCTCGGGGACCAGATGCGCTGATCACCAAAGATCCAATCGCGTTGTCATCGACTCGTAGTTGATCAGCTGACACTGCAACCTCGACCGAGCCATCGCTCGCCCTATGGCTCACATCAGCTGACAGTTGACCACTGACCAATTGACCGGTGATGATCCGAGAGCGGGTACCAGCATCAACGCTGATTGAACCAGATCCCTCACCAGTCTGACGGTTTATCTCGCCCGATGCCGCGAGCGTTAGGGCGCCAAAGCGCGCGTCGACCTCGTCGATCCGCACCCATTGGTCAGTCGAGCTGATGGCCGCTTCCATGCCATAGGAGCCTTCTGAACTTAAAGAGAGTGACCCGCTCGGACGAAACGGAAGACCAGTCAATGTGCTGCGCAGAAGGCCAGCATCGACTGGGTTGCCGCGGTAACGTCCACTTGGAACCGTGCCGTCAAGGGAAAGCGAAAGGTCGTCCATCGCTCCTTGTGCTGTGAGTTGGAGGGACAGAGCGCCGTTCGATTCTGTTTGATCAAGGAACTGGTCCAGGGTTTCAGGCTCAAGGCGAATGCGTAGCTCTGTATCAAGAGTGGATTCGCCAAGGTTCACGTTTAGCATTCCGTTTGCGGATGCGCGTGGGCGACCTTGCTCTCCAAACACTGTGCGGAGGTTTTGCACCAACAGCGCACCGTTTGTTGTTAGTGTCACCTTGGCAGCTGCATTAACGCCGTCATTGAGCAAAAGTCCTAATGCCTCTGGAGCAACGGTCAGGGAGGATGCCGCAAGGGCAATCGATCCATCCAACAAAACGTCGTCCGTCGAGACTGCATCGTCGATCGTGATGGAAAGTTGACCAGCGTTCAGCTGACCGTTCAATTGATAACCATGCTGAACGTCTTTGATATCAGCGATCAAACGAAAATCACCACCAAGGTCTTGAGCTCCCCAGGTCGCGAAGAGTTCTGTCTCAAGAAAGCCGTCGATGTCGACCATGAGCTCTTGCTGATCTTCCCACGCGCCCTCGATGGAGCCCTTGAGTGACCCGAAGGCACCAGCGAGCTTTTCAAGCTCGATGTCGGCACGGCTTCTTTCTTCAATGACATAGCCATTGAGTTTTAGCTCATCTCCGATTATCGACCGAACGTCTTGGGGCAGGACGTCACCAGGCATATAGGTTAATTCAGTATAAAGCGCGTTGTTTCGTTCGGGAACTCTTGCAGCAGTCGCCATCAGCTGTCCGTACTGACCCATGGCTGCAGCGACGTCAGCTTGGAGATCTTCATATTCGCCGGCAATCCGAAGACGGAGCTCCATGCGATCGTCCGCCTGGGATGCCAATGAAATCGCGCCATCGGCCTCGCTGACAAGGACAATATCGATGTCCGCGCCCTGGCGATCAATCTCGCCCGTGAGGAACAGCTCATCACGTTCTTGGTCGGTCTCTGCGTGCATCGTTAGCTGAAGCCGCGGCTTGAGAACACGCAACTCGCTTTGCAGGGAAAAACGATACTCTTGACCAAGAATGTCCTGGGCCAAAACAAACTCATCGATGACCAAGGCTTGCAGATCAATATCAAATGGCAGGATGTCCCCCTGGCGGGATGTCTTTGGTGTCTCGGGCTCAGGCGAAGCGGTGCGATCGGGCAGGTCAGGCCATCGATGGAGCGTTGATCCATCAATCACGACACGCTGAATGCTTAACTCACCCGTCAGGAGCGCCCAAGGGTTCCACGCGACGATCAACCGATCGCTCTCAAACCAAATCTCCTCATCAGTGCTCAGTCGGATATCACGGACGACCAATTGGCCCGGAAGCGGCCCGATGATCTCATCATAGTCGATGTCGGCGTTGAGCCGCTGTTGGACCTCTCTTTCAATGATCGGCCGGGTGATATCATCAATGATCGCAGCGCCCGCCGGAGTCTTCAGCAGAACCCATAATCCTGCGACAAGAGCGATCAAAAGCCCCATCACAGACGCGAACACGATGAAGACTGGACGGATCATCAAAAGGGCTGTCCAATCGCGATATAGAACTGGATCAGCGGATCTTGGAAGACCCGGCTCCTTCCATTGTCTGCAGCAGGATCATCGACAAAGAACTGACGGCGTTCCACCGGAATCGCCACATCGAAGCGAAGGGGCCCGATTGGAGACAGATAGCGGAAACCACCGCCCGCTCCAATCAGCACCTCATCGAAGTCCGGCGTGTTGTTGGCAAAGGCACCCCCTATGTCGCTAAAGAGCGCGAGCTGAAGATTTTCGGTGATCTTGTGGCGCAGTTCCATATTGAACTCGGCAAGGGACGCACCACCAAGAATATCGCCGTTCTGTGTATCGATGGGACTGGCTTCTTGAAAGGCGTAGCCGCGAAGAGAACCGCCGCCTCCCGCATAAAACCGCTCAGTGGCAGGAATATCAGCGCGACCGGCCCCGTAGACTGCACCAATTTTAATCCGTCCCGCCAACGTCCCCCAATCATTTTCGCCCCAATTGACCCGATCAGTGTAACTCAATTCGATCTTCTGAAAATCGACCGTCCCCCAAAATGGTTCAACCCGCGCCGTGGCGACAAAGCCGTCACGGGGGTTCAGTGGGTTTTTTTGGCTGTTCCAAGCGACAATGAGGGGCACCGAAACAGCCATAAAGATATCATCATCGGTCACAGTCCGGGTCGTCACGCCGTCGGAGCCTTCGACATCAACGATATCCGAATACTGAAAACGAAGCCCGCCCTCTGTGGTGAGCTGTTTGTTGACCCACAGTTTGGCAAGCGCTGCACCGAGTTCCGCGGTCTGCGCGTTGAAGGCGTCGGTGTCCTCGTTCCTCAACGCTGTCGATAAGGTGTAATAACCTGGTAGGCGAGGGCGCCGTTTGCGAAAGCTCGCGGTGCCCTCTTGCACAGGCTCGGAGACGTCAATCGATGTGCGCAAGGTTTCACCGCGACCCATCAGGTTTCGGTTTTCCCAAAAAACCGATGCACCCGGACCCACATCTGTCCCATAAGAAAGACCGCCGCCCAACGTGCGATGATCACGCTCTGCTAAACGCACGAGGATATCGGTGGATCCGTCTGTGTCAGGAGTGCTTGGTGTCACTTCGACTTGGGAGAAGAGACCCGTTTCACTCAACGCTTCGCGAAACGTCTCTAAGTCGGGGCGCCGCGCGACATCGCCAATCTCATAAGGCCGAAGCTGGTTCACATATTCTGCTTCTGTGCGCTCCAAGCCTTCAACGCGGATGTTTCCGTAGATGGCGCGAGGACCCGACCTGACCTCATATTCAGCGATCGCCGTTGCTTGGGAGAAGTCCGAAAGGATCCGGTTTCCTTTGAGTTCAGCGCTGATATACCCGGTGTTCCAAAGGCGCCGCAGGAGCTCAAGCCCCGCGGCTTGGAGGTCGTCGCCGCGAGGGCTTCCATCAGCGACCATTCCCGGAACATCCGCTTCACCGGGGCGGGGCTGATCAGCAGCGTCGAGGTAGATGATCCGGTAATCGGTCACGCGAAAGCGCTCGCCGCGCTCGATGTCAAAGGTGACCGTGACGTCTCGACCGCGGCGACGGACATCTGACGCCACATTCGCGGCGTAGTAACCGCTCGACTGAAGGGCCACGAGAAGAGCTGCTGTATCGGCATCGACCGCTCGGCGAAGGGGGGCAAGGGCGGTGAAGTTATTCGGCTGTCGATCAACCGACGCCACCTGCCGGAACGTCTTGGTTTCGTTGGGGCCTAGCCCTTCAAACGTGACGGTCACGTTGAGGTCTTGCGCAGCCGCAGAAGGCGGTCCGAACATCACCCAAAGGATCGCCAGGGAACCGAAAAACCGATACACCACTCTTGACCAAAAACCCCCGCGCACCCACACGCGGCCACCATACGGACGGCAGCAGGGTTGTATCGTATGGCTACCGGGATGCATCAAATTCGTATGGATATCGCTGATAGATTGAAGAACCGTGCCGCTGAGGTTGAAGCGGCTTTACACCAAGCGCTTGAGCCCAAGAGCGACGAGCCCGCGATCGCCAAGCTCCAAGATGCTATGGGTTACGCGCTCACAGGTGGCGGTAAGCGGATGCGCCCCTTCCTTACGCTTGAGACAGCCGCCCTTTTGGGTGCTGAGGCGATGGCCATGCACGCCGCGGTCGCGATCGAGATGATCCATTCCTACAGCCTCGTGCATGACGATCTTCCCGCCATGGATGATGCGGACCTCAGACGCGGAAAGCCCTCGGTGCATAAGGCCTATGATGATGCCATCGCGGTTTTGGTGGGGGATGCACTCCTGACCGAGGCTTTCACTGTATTGGCCAATTACAACGCACCGATCGCCCAGCCTCTGGTGCGGGAGCTGGCGCGCGCCTCGGGCATGGTCGGCATGGTCGGCGGGCAGATGCTTGATCTCTACCCAGACGGTGACGATGAGCAGTCGATCATCTCGATCCAAGACAAAAAAACCGGTGCGCTTATTGAGTGCGCGGTGACCATGGGTTGCATCGTCGGCGATGCCACCAAAGCTGAAGAAGCATCGCTGCGCCGTTACGCAAGGAAGCTCGGCCTCGCCTTCCAAATCGCCGATGACATTCTCGATGTGACCATGAGCGCCGAAGAGATCGGCAAGCCAGCGGGCCGCGACGACGACCAGGGCAAGGTGACCTTCGTCAATCTCTTAAGCCTCGACGGCGCCCGTGGCCGGCTTGATCAGCTTAATGATGAAGCGCGCGCAGCGCTTTCCGAGGTCGAACGCGATACGTCGGTCCTCGAAGGCCTGATCGACTGGCAGGCGAACAGGACGAGTTGAGACGTTCATCATCAGCGGTGACCGCTGAAAGAAATGTTCGCTGGCGGATGTCTTGAAGCACCACAATAGTCCAGAGGATGGCTGAGAGGTAGAGAGACGGTATCGCTCTCCTGCTCAGATGAGCTAAACCTCAGGGAGAGCTGGCCGCTTGGTCACTTCACGGAGCATGAAGCTCGATTCAATGGTGGCGATGTTCTCGGTTTTGAGGAGGCTGTCCGAGAGGAACGGCTCATAGCTCCCAAGGGTCGGTAGGACTGCTTTGAGGTAGTAGTCGAATTTCCCGGTGACGAGCAGGCACTCCATGATCTCGGGCTTGGCTTTCACCGTTTCCTCGAACTCGCGGAGGCTTTCTTCGTCCTCCTTCTCGAGTTTCACGAGGATGACCACGGTCACAGGAAGGCCCACTTCCTCACGGTTCACTTCCGTGCGGTAGCCTTTGACGATCCCCTCCGTTTCCAAACGCCGCAATCTTCTGAGACAAGGTGTGGGGGACAATCCCACTTTTTCGGCTAGCTCAGCATTGGTGATTCGCGCATTGTGCTGGAGATGATGCAGGATTTTGCGGTCGATCTGATCGAGCTTCATGGGGCTGCCTTTGCCGTGATAACCTGCTCCACTGCAAGCAGAATCCTGCAAGAAGGACACTGAAATGACTTGGTCAAAGGCAAATTGTGCAGAGCGTGCGCTGTCGCGTCGGCGCAAAACCTTTGCTGCGCTGGACCTTGGGACCAACAACTGCCGACTGCTGGTGGCTGCGCCCCATCGCCAGGGTTTCCGTGTTGTGGATAGTTTTTCGCGAATCGTCCGGTTGGGGGAGGGCGTTGCCAACACCGGACGGCTCTCGGAGGAGGCGATCGACCGGGCGCTCTCCGCCCTCAAAAAATGTGCAGAGGTCGCCGCGAGATGGGACGTTGCTGGGATTCGCTGCGTCACCACTGAAGCTAGCCGCAGCGCAACCAATGGCGAGATGTTCATCGCACGGGTGCGCGAGGAGACGGGCCTTCGTTTGGACGTGATTGATGCGGACGAAGAGGCCTCCCTCGCCGTCAAAGGATGTGCCGGTCTTATCTCGCGCCGGGCCAAACACGTGGTGGTGTTTGATATCGGCGGCGGATCAACGGAGCTCTCGTGGGTTGCCGTTGAACGCTCAAAGCAAGGGCGCACGCAATATATCATCAAGGGCTCCCTGTCCTTGCCGTTTGGCGTCGTCAGGCTCAGCGATGGTCTTCAACCTGGCGGGTTCGCCGGCGATCACTATCGCGGGATCCGAAAGCGGGTCGCTGAAGCGATCGAGGCATCGCCCTTGGCCAAGTCCATGCCAAAGCCCGAGGAGGGCGCGGACCATCTGATCGGGACATCGGGAACGGCGACGAGCCTCGCGGCCTTTCAGCTGGGGCTCCGGCGTTATCGTCGGCGCGAGATCGATGGCATGTGGTTGAAAGATCATCAGGTCGCGCGCCTGGCCGGGCGCTTGTCATGGCTCGGCTTTGACGGTCGCAGCCAGCAGCCTTGCATCGGAAGCGGCCGCGCTGATCTCATCATGCCAGGCTGCGCCATCCTTGAGGGGATCATCGACGCCACGGGTATGCAGAGCATTCGCGTCGCCGATCGCGGGCTGCGCGAGGGAATCATCACCGATCTTATGGCGCAGGCCAATGTCCAGGGGCAGCGCCGCACCCCCGCCTACGCAGCGCAGTAACACCATGGCCAAGAAAACAGGAAAGGGCGGCTCCAAGCCCAATGCCCTCGGCGGTGCGCCCGAGCCAAGACGGCTTAAGAAAAAGTCCGTCTCGGTGGCTGACCGCGATCTTGCGGTGAAGGTGAAAACCGCGCGGGGACGCAAGCTCGGCTCCACGATGTGGCTGCAACGCCAGCTCAATGACCCCTTTGTCGCCCGAGCGAAGAAAGAAGGGTATCGCTCGCGCGCGGCC
The DNA here is from genome assembly GCA_039033795.1 of Pseudomonadota bacterium. Lineage (GTDB taxonomy): Bacteria > Pseudomonadota > Alphaproteobacteria > Caulobacterales > Parvularculaceae > Parvularcula. The sequence continues at coordinate 7,188 of JBCCBY010000053.1, forward strand.
TATAAGTTGATTGAACTCGATGATCAGTTTGGGTTTTTAAAGCCTAGAGGACGGATCGTTGACCTCGGCGCGGCCCCAGGCGGTTGGTGCCAAGTCGCGGTCCAGCGGACCGCGGGCCGAGGCAAGGTCGTCGGGATCGATTACCTTGAGATGGAGGGTGTTCCGGGGGCGGAACTCTTGCAGCTCGACTTCCTGGACGAGGGCGCCGACGCTGCGCTCAAAGATCTGCTCGATGGCCGCGCGGACGTGGTGCTTTCTGATATGGCGGCCCCCACCACCGGGCATCGCGCCACCGACCATATGCGCATCATCGCGCTCGCTGACGAAGCCCTTGGATTTGCTGAGACGGTTCTTGCGCCCGGCGGCGCCTTTGTGGCCAAGGTGCTGCAAGGAGGATCGGAAAAACAGCTGCTGGAGCGCCTCAAAACTGGCTTTCGAAAAGTGCACCACGCCAAACCCGAGGCAAGCCGATCCGATTCGGCGGAAATGTATGTCGTGGGGCTTGGTTACCGGGGTGCGCAGCGTTAGCCCGCGCCGAGGCTGTGGGCTGTTTGCGCACAAGACATCCGCATCGCTCGCCGCAAAAAATGCCGGGCATCTCGCATCATCTCCGGGGCTGGTCAGCACCACCGATCATCGCTAAGGGCCAGCATGGATATCCGAGATGCTTTGACCTTTGACGATGTGCTTCTGGAGCCTGGGCCTTCTGAGGTGTTGCCGTCCAATGCAGTGGTCAAATCCCGCCTAACCAAGTCGATTCCAATCAACATTCCTGTGCTCTCGGCCGCAATGGACACGGTGACCGAGGCCCCCATGGCCATCGCCATGGCACAACTCGGCGGCATAGGCGTTCTTCACCGTAATTTGTCAGTCGAAGAACAAGCCGAACAGGTTCGCCAAGTGAAGCGCTATGAAAGCGGCATGGTGGTCAATCCGCTGACGCTCACCCCAGACGACACACTGGGGCAGGCGAGGGCGATCATGGCGGATCGCAAGATCTCTGGCTTCCCTGTGGTCGAGGCTCGGGATGAGGCAGGCATTGGCAAACTTGTCGGTGTCTTGACCAATCGCGATATGCGCTTTGCGGATGATCCTTCGCAAAAGGTCGCTGAGCTGATGACCTCCGAAAACCTTGCGACAGTCAAAGAAGGTGCAGACACCGATGTGGTCCGCGGATTGATCCATGAACGACGGATTGAGCGGATTATCGTGGTTGATGAGGACGATCGCTGCGTTGGCCTGATCACCGTGAAGGATATGGAGAATGCGGAACGCCATCCCGATGCTGTCAAAGACGCGCAAGGTCGCCTGCGAGTCGCTGGTGCGACCACGGTGGGCGATTTGGGCTTTGAGCGTGCTGTCGCTCTCATCGAGGCGGGCGTTGATGTTGTCGTGATCGACACAGCCCATGGCCATTCGATGTCGGTCGGTGAGCAAGTGCGCCGCGTCAAGCGCACCTACCCCGATGCGCAGGTCGTGGCCGGTAACGTTGCCACCTATGACGCAACCCGCGCGCTCATCGATGCTGGCGCCGATGCGGTGAAGGTGGGGATCGGGCCGGGCTCGATTTGCACCACACGGATCGTTGCCGGTGTCGGTGTTCCGCAACTGACGGCTGTCGATGACGCCGCGCGCGCAGCGCTTGATACCAAAACGCCGATCATCGCCGATGGCGGTCTTAAATACTCAGGAGACATGGCCAAGGCGCTGGCGGCTGGCGCGTCGGTTTGCATGGTCGGGAGTCTGCTTGCGGGTAGTGATGAGGCGCCGGGCGACGTCTTTCTCTTCCAAGGACGTTCGTATAAGTCCTATCGCGGGATGGGATCGATCACGGCCATGGCGCGTGGCTCGGCCGACCGCTACTTCCAGGCCGATGTCAGCGAGACGATGAAGCTCGTCCCCGAAGGCATTGAGGGTCGGGTGCCGTTCAAAGGTCCAGTGGCGGATATTCTTCATCAGCTGACGGGCGGCATTCGCGCATCGATGGGATATGTTGGTGCCGAGACGATTGCGGATATGCAGAAAAAAGCGCGCTTTGTCCGGATCACCAATGCCGGCCTTCGGGAAAGCCATGTGCATGACGTCTCAATTACCCGTGAAGCACCAAACTATCCAAGCCCACGCTAGCCCCGCGTTGCAAAGGGCAACGCCATGCTGATTGCGTTCAACAAACCGATGAATGTCCTCAGCCAATTCACATCAGAAGGCGGATGGCCAGGCTTGGCAAGCTTCATCGATCTCCCCCGCGTTTACGCTGCAGGCCGGTTGGATCGGGATTCAGAGGGATTGCTGCTGCTGACCGATAACGGTCGTCTTCAAGCCAAGATCACGGAGCCTAAGCGCAAGATCCCGAAGTGCTATCTCGTCCAAGTCGAAGGAGAGCCTACGGATGAACAAATGATCGCTCTTCGAAATGGCGTCATGCTGAAGGATGGTCTGACCAAACCAGCGAGCGCCGATGTGATTGCGGCTCCGTTGCTTTGGGAACGGAGCCCGCCGGTGAGAGAACGCAAATCGGTGCCCGACGCATGGCTTCGACTGACGATCACGGAAGGACGAAATCGGCAAGTGCGACGGATGACGGCCCATATCGGCCTACCGACCTTGCGGCTGGTGCGCTGGCAAGTTGGCCCCTGGTCGCTTGATGGTCTGATGCCAGGTGAATGGAAAAAGGTCCAAGAAAGCGAAATCGGTCATGCGTGATCCAGGTCGTGTCGCCGCTGCGGTGGATGTGCTGTCAACCTTCAAGGATCGGTCTCTGCCTCTGTCGGTTTTGTTGAATGATTGGGCGCGCAACGCCCGCTTTGCAGGGTCGAAAGACCGCGCTTTTGTTCGCGGCTTATGCCTTGACGTGTTGCGGCGCTGGCGTTCTTTCGATGCGGAAAACAGTGTTCGGTGCGCTGTCTATTTGACGCTTCGCGACGTCTGGCGGTGGGAGAGCAGTCGGGTGGAGGCAGCGTTTGCCGGGGACCATGGGCCAGGTTGGCTGACCACGGAGGAAATGTCTGTGGAGCCTTCTGCGCAACCCGATATCCCCTCGTTTTGCGAGGGCCTCACTCCTCGCTTAGACCAAGACCAATTGTCCTCAATGCTTGAGCGTGCGCCGGTGGACCTTCGCGCCAACACGCTCAAGGCCTCGCCGGGCAAAGTGCTCAAAGCCCTTGCAAGTCTGGGGGCAGACTCGTCACCCATGTCCTCCGTAGGCCTAAGAATTCCGCCGCCTCCTGCGGCAGAGAAAGGCCCAGGCGTGACGGTTATTCCTGCCTTCGGAAAAGGATGGGTCGAAGTCCAAGATGAGGGCAGTCAACTGACTGTGCTCGCCGCTGGGCCTTTAGATGGGGCCCAGGTGCTCGACCTATGTGCGGGCGCCGGCGGCAAAACCCTGGCGCTTGCTGCGAGCATGGGGAACTCGGGGCAGATCCACGCCTATGATGCCGTTCCCGAACGTCTTGCCCCGATCCATGAGCGGCTACGCCGGGCAGGCGCGCGGAACGTTCAGGTGATTGGCGCCAATGAGCGCGATCGTTTGTCTGCGCTACGTGATCGGATGGATTTGGTGTTCGTCGATGCGCCGTGCAGCGGGTCGGGAACATGGCGCCGTCATCCCGACACCAAATGGCGGCTAACCCCAGCGCATCTGGTTTCCCGAAAAGAAGAGCAAGACGTGATCCTTCGTGAGGCCGCCACCTTCGTCAAACCTGGCGGGGTGCTGCATTATGTGACCTGTTCCTATTTTGATGCCGAGAACGAAGACCGTGTGGATGCGTTTCTTTCCTCCGACTCCGGTTTTGCCTTGGAGCATCCGCTTGCTGGTCTTCCCTCTGGGACGCTCCGTGACCAGTTGGAACCATTCGCGACGGGAAGCGCGTTACGGCTGGCGCCGTGGTCATCAGGAACCGACGCATTCACAGTCTTAAGACTTCGTCGACAGACAGGTTGAAAAGAGGGGTTGGAACACGTCGCAACAAGCGCTATTAAAGACGAGCAATTCGGGACTTCGGTCGCATAAAACCACGCTGCGGTGTTGTTTTTGACCACGAATGGCAGCTTCAACGAATTCAAAGCGCCTTTCATGCAAGGTCCCTCCTGTCGCCTGTTCAGGCGGGCGGCGTCTTTCATGGCTAGGAGAGCCTAATCCCTGACAGCGAATATTCGCTGTTTCGGAACAACAACATAAACAGGATTATTTGAACGCTCATGGCGCAATACTCGAAACGCGGGCGCAACAACAATCGCCGTCGCCAAGGGGGTAACAACAACCCCAACAGATCCATGGATAGCCAAGGACCTGAGGTCAAAATACGCGGCACGGCCACGCAAATTCATGACAAATACCAGGCGCTGGCGCGTGACGCGGCGTCATCGGGCGACAGAATTCGGGCAGAAAGCCTGATGCAGCACGCCGAACACTATTTCCGGCTCATGAAGTCGATGCAGCCGGAGAAGCCTGCAGAACCTCGCCGCGATCAGAATGACGAATCATCAGGTTCATCAGACGAACAACAGGCAAGCGTCGAAGCAGCAGGCGATAACAAAACCGAAGAACAAGCCGCGGTCGTTGATGCCGCTGCCGATGCTCAAACCGACGACACGCCTGCTGACACCAGCGCCGAAGCGTCACCATCACCGGCTGACGACAGCCAAGACGAGCAACGGCCCCGTCGCCGTCGCCGACGTCGGCGAAGCGGTGACGAAACCGATGCCGCTGAAGCAAGCGCAGAAGCGACATCATCGCCAACAGAACCCACGGCGGAGCTTGAAGAAGCAGGCGCCAAGTAGAAGGGTGCGTTCCAACAACAACAGGAGCGCCCCATGGCTGATCTCAGCAACACACTTTTCGATCTCTCCGGTAAAAATGCCATCGTGACGGGTGCCAGTCGCGGCATCGGTGAGGCTATTGCCCAGCGGTTCGCCCAGCATGGGGCCAATGTGATCGTCTCCAGTCGTGATATTGACGCCTGCCAAAAGGTGGCTGCTGGAATCAATGACGCGGAGGGCCGAGAGGCAGCCCATGCCATTGCATGTAATATTTCGCACACCGAGCAATTAGAGAGTCTTGTTTCCCAAAGCGAAGACGTCATCGGAAAGACAGATATTCTGGTCTGCAATGCTGCTGTGAATCCTTTTTACGGTCCGTCTAAGGATATTACGGATGAACAGATCGACAAAATCTTCAATTGCAACATCAAGTCGAACCATAAGTTGAGCCATCTGGTGGCGCCCAGCATGATGGAACGGGGCGGAGGCGCAATCGTCATTATCTCATCGATCTCTGCGTTCCTCGGCAGTCCAACAATTGGGATGTATGGTGTCTCAAAGGCGGCGGATCTTCAGGTGGCGCGTAACCTTGCGGTGGAGTATGGCCCCCAAAACATCCGTATTAACTGTATCGCACCGGGGGTGGTGAAGACCTACTTCGCAGAAGCCCTTTGGAAAGATCCTAAGGTCGAAGAGCATGTGACAAAGCAAATCCCACTGCGCCGTTTTGGCATGCCTGACGATATCGCTGGAGCGGCTGTTTTTCTTGCCTCGGACGCGGCCGCCTGGATGAACGGCCAACACATCACGATCGATGGCGGAACAGTCGTCAGCACAGGATCGTTATAATCAAATCCCAACCGCCGTGATCCCCGCAATGAGGTAGAGAATGCTGGCGGCGCCTGCTGCTGCCAGCGCGTAGGGGATCTGTGTGCGGACATGGTCGATATGATCACAGCCCGCTGACAGTGATGCGATCAGTGTGGTGTCTGAGATTGGCGATGCGTGGTCGCCGAACACACCGCCGCCGAGAACCGCTGCGAGCATAAGGCTCGGCGGAATATCCGCACCCAACGCAAGAGGCATCGCGACGGGAATGAGGATTCCGTAGGTTCCCCAACTTGTGCCAACCGCAAAAGATGTTCCCGCCGCAGCGAGAAAAATGATCGCTGGGAAGGCAAAAGCGCCGGGAAACGCAGTCGCCATGCTGGCGATGAAATCACCGGTCCCCAGCTCGCGCAAGCTTCCACCAAGGGTGAGCGCGAGCAAAATCACCGTGGTGGCTGGCAGAAGATCGGCAATGCCAGCGAACACAACATTCGTCGCTTGTCCGCGTTCAAACTGTTTCGATCCCATCAGCATCAGGAGGAGAACAAAAACCGCAAGGCTAACCGCGAGCAGGACAGAGCGTGCGCCATCTCCCTCAAACAGATCGCCGCCACCGGTCCAAAACATAAAACCGACCGTCCCAAACACCAAGATACTGGCGGGGACCAGCATATAGGCGGCCTTTGTTGGCTTGATATCAGCATCGCTGATCTGCCCCTGGCTCGACACGGTTTGAAGGGGCCCAAAAACGCGGCCCGTCCACGCCGTGGCGAACACCAAAGCGAGGGTGACCAACGCATAAAAGTTAAGGGGGATGGACCCCGCCACCACGCGAACCGCATCGTCGCCAACATAAGGGCTGACAAGGCCTAAGGCATAAGCGCCCCAACCGTTGACAAGGATCAGAACACTGATCGGTGCACAGGTGGAATCGATGATGTATGCAAGGCGCTCTCTGCTTAGCTCCAATCGATCGAACAAGGGTCGACCAAGAATCCCCGACGTCAGCAGGCTGATGTTCGTTTCGATAAAGAGAATGACACCAGCAAAAGCGGTGGCGAGGGACGCGCGCCGCGGTGTGGATGCAGCCCCGCTGGAGATCAGTCGTTCGACGGTTGCGGCGATGCCGCCCGATTCGCGCATCAGGGCGATCAGCG
>JBCCBY010000054.1:0-13922 GCA_039033795.1 Pseudomonadota bacterium
CATGGAGCTGCCGGGCCTGAGTGGAAACACCAGGAAATGCGCGGAATTCAATTGCAACACGGCGCGACATGAAATTCAGCGTTGGCAGATTTCCGGAGTTCTAATGCACTGAATTAGATGGGATTTTGTTGGTAGCGGAGGAGGGACTTGAACCCCCGACACGCGGATTATGATTCCGCTGCTCTAACCAACTGAGCTACTCCGCCAGAGCGGCCCCCTATGCCGACCGATGTTCGCGCCGTCAATCACTCCGTGGCGGCGCCCACGTTACACTTCGTGACGAAGACCCGTCCTATCGCCACGCGTTTGCGAAGGTGCGTTCTTAGTTCGTCCTTGTTGGGGAGCACGAACTTTGATGGAAGGATGACGAAGATGAAACGTCACACTGCTCTTTTGACCGCCGCCGTTGCGGTCGCTGGCCTGGCCGTTGTGGTCTCAGGTGCCTTGGCTGATCAGCTGATGGCTCAGGATGAACCGCCGGCTCCGCCTTTTGCGTTTGAAGGACAAGGACCCGATGGACCTCGGATGGGTCGCCGCGGCCACCAGCAAGGTCCTTTGACCCGAGACCAGGTCCTGGAGACCGCCCGTGAGCGCTTTGATCGACATGACACCGACGGCAATGGTGAGGTCAGCGCCGAAGAAGTGTCGGAGCGGATCCAAGAACGCGCCACCGATCGTGTCACGCGCGGCTTTGGTCGTCGTGACACGAATGATGACGGTGTCATTACCTCAGCAGAAATGCAGGCCCAGATTGCCGATCACTTCGATCTGATTGATACCAACAATGACGGTGTGATCACGGATGAGGAGCGTCGGCAGCTCCATGAGGCGCTGATGGTTGTGTCGGGACACCCCAAAAGATGATGGAGACGGGGGGCACCGCACACAAACTCTTGCTTGTCGATGACGAGCCCTCGATCCGAGAGCCTCTCGCCGAATTTCTTCGGCGGGAGTGCTTTGATGTGAGGGAGGCTGAGGATGCCTCGATGGCCCGAGAGCTGGTCGCAGAGCAGAAGTTTGATCTTGCGCTTTTGGACGTGATGATGCCTGGAGAGGATGGGTTAAGTCTTGCTCGTTATCTTCTAGGCTCGCATGCGCTTCCCGTCATCATGCTGACGGCGCGTACAGAGGAAACTGACCGCATTGTGGGATTAGAGCTTGGTGCTGATGATTATGTCGCTAAGCCCTTTAGCCCCCGGGAACTGGCGGCACGTGTTCGTGCTGTTTTGCGCCGTGGTCAACGATCATTGCCCAGTGACGAGCCTGAGGCCATGATGTTTGACGATCTCACAATGGAGCTCGCCACGCAGCGGCTGATTGGTCGCGATGGCGTTGAGATCGTCCTAACGGGCGGTGAGTTTCGTCTCCTTTTCGTTCTGGCAGAACGCTCTGGGCGGGTGGTGAGCCGGGATGACCTTTTGGAGCTGACGCAAAATCGCCGTGCTGATGTTTTTGATCGAAGCGTTGATAACCAGGTCAGTCGTCTGCGGCGTAAGGTCGAGCGCGATCCGGCGTCACCCACCTTGATCAAAACCATCCGCGGTGGAGGCTATAGCTTGGCTGCGAAAGTTCGTGCCCGGTGAAGTGGCCACGGCTTGGCCTTGCTGCGCGATTGACTTTGCTCATTGTTGGTGTGCTGGTCGCCGCGCAGCTTGGCAATGCCGTGCTGATTTCCAATGTTGAACGCTCCCTCCGTCAGCAAAGGGCCGAAGCCGTCATTGTCGAACGGACGGCGCAGGCTGCCCGCCTCGCAGAGTTTGCGCCGATGTTGCAGCGACGACAGCTGCGCCGGCCCGGTTTTATCATCGATGATCGACCGCCCTCCGGTGATCAACGTCTTCCCCAGGCAGAGGAAATGCTGATCAAGGCTTTGGAAGAGGTCGACATCGTCGGACGAGAGGTGCTTGCGTTTCGTATCATGGTGCGGGAACGCCCGGGTCTCGTGGCAGCAGTCCAGCTGTCGAACGGCCAATGGCTCGCCCATCGCCAACCTGTTCCCTCGAGTGCCGTCATCCCGTGGCGGATCCTCGTGGTACAGACCACCATTCTCACACTCGTTCTGCTGTTGCCTGCGGTTTATGTCAGCCGCCGTGTTGCACGCCCACTTCAGCAGCTGACGATTGCCGCCGATGGTTTCTTAACGGACAAAGACGCTCCGCCCCTGCCAGAGGATGGACCGCCAGACGTCCAGGCGCTCAGTCAAGCCTTTGCGGCGCTTCAGGATCGGATCCTTACGGCACTGGAAGAGCGTTCGATGATGCTCGGCTCCATCGGTCACGATCTTCGAACACCATTGGCGTCGCTTCGGATTCGCGTTGAATCGGTGGGTGATGAGAAACTCCGAGAGCAGATGATCGCGAGCATCGAGTCCCTCGGCCAATCGCTTGATGAGATACTGAGTTTCTCCAAAACCGGGGCGACAGAACTGCGTGAAACCGTGCGGACCGATGCGCTGGTTCGGAGTTTTGCGAAAGAATATGCGGGCAAACCGGTTCTTTTGGGCGATGTCGCGGCGGCGACGATCGAAGTGTCGCCTCAGTCCATTCTGCGGGCCCTGCGCAATTTGGTGAACAACGCGCTGCGCTATGCTGGCCATGCTGAGGTCACGGCTCATCTTGAGCCTGGCCAATTTGTCTTTGTGGTGAGGGATCGCGGCCCAGGTCTTGAACCTGACAACCTCGAGAAGCTGCAAAAACCCTTCGTGCGCGGTGATGCCTCCCGCAGCCGCTCGAGCGGCGGCACGGGGTTGGGCCTGGCCATTGTTCGGGCTGTGGCCGAAGCGCATGGCGGTTCGCTGTTTCTGGCCAATCGGCCCGGTGGCGGTCTCGAGGCCTCGCTGCGGGTTCCCCGCGGCGCAGCAACAGCATAACCCCCTCGCCTTATGGGTGTATTGGGCCTAACACCACACCATGTCCAAAATCCAACCGACCGCCCATGAGGCTGTGCAAGCGAGGCTCTGTCGCTTTGCCCTTTGTGTGGCGCCTTCGGATCGCTCATTTGTGGATTTGATCGAGCGTGTCATGGGTAACTGCTTTGTCGAGCATGATGGGCTCGCGCGGGAGGCTTATCGGCATGTGTTGCAGGCCCTAGGCCGATCGCAGGGGGATTTTGGCGTGCGCCATCGTTGTGCTCCCCTTTCTGTTGTCGCCCGCTTTTCCATCCTTCCCTACCACCAGCGCGTTGCCTTTGCCCTGGTGGTGATTGAGGAGTTTTCGCTGGCCGACACCGCCGATATTATGGAGCTCGACGTCCACAATGTGCGCGCGTTGTTGTCCGCGACCCGTGATGGACTTTTTGCCGCGCAAGTCATGGCCGTCAACGACGCTTGAACCCTCCTGATAGCCGTCTTTTTGGGGAACCATTCTGCGCGGGCGCTGTTACCCTTCCATAGCCGATTCGAGGAGCGCGTTCCGTGCTCAATATTTACACCCGATCTCCGCTTGCCGTGGTGCGCCAGTTTGCGCGGGCGGTCTTTGCAGATCGTCTGATCGGCGATGAGGTCATGCGGATGACCATGACCCGGGTTTCGATCGATCCAGCAAGCAGCGAATCCTCGGTCGTCGACGTGATGGCGGCGTTCATGCATTCATGGCGCATGGCACTCGACGAGCGTCCGGCAAACCCCATGCTGTTCAGTGATGCCGCCCTCATCGATGCGCTGCCGCAACCGCCGGATGATGCGCGTCTTGTGCTCTTGATGGTCGATGTGATGGGAATGCGGCCTGACCAAGCAGCTGAGGTTATTGGCTTTGCGGGCGACGCGACGGGCGTGTTGGAGACCGCGCGCCAGTCGTTGCAGGTCGAACGCAGGGCGCGGGCAGTGGTGGTCGAAGATGAACCGCTCATCGCTTCTGACATTGCTGCGATCCTTGAACATCTCGGTGTCGATGTGGCTGGCCAGGCGGCGTCGGCTGAGGATGCCGTCAAAGTGATGCGCGATGTGCGTCCAGACTTGATCCTTGCCGATTACAACCTTGAGGGTGATCACACGGGGATGGATGCTGTGCTTGAGATCCATGGCGAGCTGGAATGCCCCGTGGTTTTCATCACCGGTTTTCCTGATCGAGTGCTGCAGGGCGACGAAATTGAGCCAGACTTTGTCATTGGCAAACCCTACACTCCCGAGAATGTGCGCGCCGCCGTCGTGCATTGCCTTGACGCCCGCCGAGCCTAAGACCAGGCTTGTGCATCAGCTCAAGCCATCAACGGCTTTTGAGCATTCGAGGGAAGGCGGCGAGCCGCATGGCGTCTCAGGAGAAACGTCTCTCAAAACTCCAGATCCTTGTCACTGACACGGAGCTTCAGAATATTGATGACTGGCGCTTCGCGAACCGTGCAGAGAACAGATCCTCGGCTATTCGCGAACTGATTGCCCTGGGGTTGAGCCTTGCCCTGGAAGAGCCCGACGCCGCCAATGAGAAACTCAAAAGGCTTCGCGGCGACGTTTAACCATCGTCAGAGCTGATTTTTTTTAAAGAACCTATGTCGTGAATATCGCGCGGTCGGTGCAAAAATGATGCGGTGCTGTTCCGCCGAGGACCACATGCTGATCTCCATCGAGCGGCCGCTTGAGGCCACGCCTTGCTTTCAGCATGAGTGAGTCACTCCTTTGCCTCCGGACACCATACAACACCAACATACATATAAGTAGTGGATCAATATAGATATGTATTGATTGTTCTTGGCCCCTACGTGTTCCTTTGACCAAAATATTGCGCGAAGATACAAAGTAAAGGAGTTGGGCAAACGGAGGTCGACATGACCGCCACGACCATATCAGTTTTTGAGTTGAACCAGGCTTTGCCGGCGCTTCACCGCTTTGCCATGACACTCACACGCAACGAGGATCGCGCGCGCGACCTGGTGCAGGACAGCGTTGAACGCTGTTTACGCAAGCAGCATCTGTTTGATGGGGAAAACCTCCGTTCTTGGATGTTCACCGTGTGTCGGCGGTTGTTCTTGAACGAGTTGCGCCGCGAGAAGGTAAGAGGCGTGACCGTGGAATTGAGCGACGCCCCGCAAGAACGGCTTTCGATCGATCCTTTCCAGGAGCAATCCATGCACTATCAAGATGTTGTCTTCAATTTCCATGAGCTTCCGCATAATGATAAAGTGGTCTTGTCGCTGATTGCGATCGAGGGTCTAAAATACCAAGAGGCCGCCATCCTGTTAAAAGTCCCCGTGGGAACCGTCCGTTCTCGTTTGAACAGAGCGCGCGAACGCTTGCGGGCGCGTCTCGATCACATGCCGATGGCAAACACCTTGGCTATTTAGGGGCGCCGTTTCGACCCCTGTCGTCGGGCCGAGGAATGGCCTAAGGAGGACCGATGTCTGAGGTTCTTCCTAAGGGTCAGGGCTTTTCCGAGGCCGTCGCCACCTACCATGCCCGGCTCCAACCGGAGGCGTGGACACCGCATCGGCCTGAACGCCCGCAAAAGCTTGAGGGCGGCCAACGGTTCGAGGTTGTCTCTGATTACCAACCGGCTGGTGATCAGCCAGCCGCCATCGATGAGCTCGTCGATGGGGTCAACGTGCATGAGCGGGATCAAGTGCTGCTCGGTGTCACCGGTTCGGGCAAGACGTTCACCATGGCCAAGGTGATTGAGGCATGCCAGCGGCCTGCCTTAATCCTTGCCCATAACAAAACGCTCGCCGCCCAGCTTTATGGCGAGTTCAAAGCTTTTTTCCCCAACAACGCCGTTGAGTATTTTGTTTCTTACTACGACTATTATCAGCCTGAGGCTTATGTTCCGCGGACGGACACTTATATCGAAAAAGAATCAACGATCAATGAGCAGATTGATCGAATGCGTCATTCCGCAACACGGTCTTTGCTTGAGCGTGATGATGTGATCATCGTGGCCTCGGTCTCCTGTCTTTACGGTATCGGATCGGTGGAAACCTACACAGCCATGGTTTTTGACCTGGCGGTGGGTGAGCAGATTGAGCGCAAACAACTGCTCGCCGACCTCGTGGCGCTCCAATACAAGCGGAATGATCAAGCCTTCCAGCGAGGAACATTCCGTGCACGTGGTGATACGATAGAGATCTTTCCAGCGCATTTTGAGGATGCGGCATGGCGGGTAACCCTCTTCGGCGATGAGATCGAGGATATCACAGAGTTTGATCCGCTGACGGGGAAAAAGGTTCAGAGCCTCAAGACAATTCGTCTTTATGCGAATAGCCACTACGTGACGCCGCGACCAACGCTTTCAAGGGCGATGGAAGATATCAAGGCAGAGCTCACACGCACGCTGCCGATTTTGCATAAGGAAGGAAAACTCCTTGAAGCCCAGCGCATCGAGCAGCGGGTGCAGTTTGACCTCGAGATGATGGCGGCCACGGGCTCTTGCCAGGGAATTGAGAATTACTCCCGCTATTTGACCGGCCGCAAACCGGGCGAGCCACCTCCGACACTGTTTGAGTATCTCCCCGAAAACGCGCTTCTTTTCTGTGACGAAAGCCATGTCACCATACCGCAGATTGGCGCCATGTTTAAGGGCGACTACGCGCGTAAAAGAACGCTTGCGGAGTATGGATTTCGCCTCCCTAGCTGCATGGACAATCGTCCCCTAAAGTTCGAGGAGTGGGATGCGATGCGTCCGCAGACGCTGCATGTTTCCGCAACACCGGGGCCGTGGGAAATTGAACGGACAGGCGGTGTTTTTGTTGAGCAGGTCATTCGTCCGACAGGGCTTGTCGACCCGCCCGTCGAAATTCGGCCAGTGTCTACGGACGACTTCAGTCAAGTGGATGATGTGATTGACGAGGTGAAACAGGTCGCAAAGAATGGCGGCCGTTCACTTGTCACGACACTGACGAAAAAAATGGCGGAGGATCTCACTGAATACATGCATGATCAAGGCGTCAAGGTGCGTTACATGCATTCTGATGTCGACACGGTGGAGCGGATCGAGATTATCCGTGATCTCCGGCGGGGTGTTTTTGACGTGTTGATCGGTATCAACCTCTTGCGTGAGGGCCTTGATATTCCTGAGTGCCAGCTGGTCGCGATCCTTGATGCGGATAAGGAAGGTTTCTTACGGTCGGAAACGTCGCTCATCCAGACCATAGGTCGTGCTGCGCGGAACGTCGAGGGCCGTGTTATTCTTTATGCGGACCGACAAACTGGATCAATCGAACGCGCGCTTGAAGAGACAGACCGTCGGCGTCACAAGCAAATCACCCATAACGATGAACATGGCATCACGCCCAAAACGGTCAAAGCCAAGATTGCGGAAATCGTTGAAAGTGATGATGAGGGCGTCAAAGCTGCGGCTGGTACGACGTTCAGCTCTGGAAGGTTGACCGCGCCGTCATTGGCCAAGGGTGGGTTGGCCGACGAGCGCGCTGCGTTCGAGCACGGCGATAATTTGCAGGCGCATCTGAAGCAGCTTGAAAAAGAAATGCGCGAAGCTGCCTCTGATTTGGACTTTGAAAAAGCCGCAGAAATCCGTGATGAGATCAAACGTCTGCAAGATCTTCATCTCGCGACCACTTAGGCCCCCTGCGCAGGTCGCGTGTCGAGGCGTTAGAGGTCACTAAGGCCCATCACGGTGACAGGGCCAATACCGGCAGCCTCGACGCCGTCTTGAATGAGCTCGGCATCACCCACGATGAGCCACACCATTGCGTCAGGTTTCAACACCTCGTTCGCCGCTGCCGCGACATCGTCAGTGTTGAGGTCACGATATCGAGCAGGAAGCGTCTCTGGATAGTTGAACGGTCGTCCAAACCTTCCGCTTGATAGGAGGCTCGAAAGGACGGACCCGGAGGTTTCAAACAGTCCAGGTAGGGAGCGGACAGAATCCAAGATGACTGGATTCAATTCCTCGTTGGTTGCCGGGTTGTTATCGATCAAGCCTCGAATTTCCTGCATGATCTCGGCGATGGATTCGGACGTTTTATCAGTCTGCACAGGCGCATAGACGATAAAAGGCCGCTGGCCTTTCGCCCCTGGAAGAAGTGATCGGACGCCATAAGACCACCCTTTCTCCTCGCGCAGATTAAGGTTGAGGCGCGAGATGAAGTTGCCGCCCAGGATGTCATTCATCGCATCAATCTCGACCGTGTTCGGCACACCTGTTGGGGGAGCAACGTGCCCTGCCAACAAGAAGGACTGTGGTGAGCCCGGACGATCAACGAGGACAACCTTTGGCTGAGCGGGCTCAACCGAGGTGATGTTTTTGACAGGCGCCGAGCCATCCATCGCCCATCGGCCAAACGTTTTTTCCAACAAAGGTTGAATGTCAGACAAGGTCGTGTCGCCGACGACATAAATGGTGCCGTTATCCGGACGGATCCAGCGCGTATGGAACTGGATCAGGTCGTCTCGTGTGATCGCGGCAACTGCTTCTTCAGTTCCTGAACCCGTGAGCGGTATTCCGTAGGCGTGATCCTCACCATACATCAGCAGAGGGAGCATCCGTAAGGCGATCGATGTTGGGTTGGCTTTTTCTTGTTGAATGCTGCTGAGGAGCTGTGGCCGTTGGCGTTCGATTTCTTCGACCGGAAAATTGGGCCGCTGGACCACATCGCCTAAAATATCGAGGGAAGGCTCTAGGTTTTCGGTCAGGGCCGAAAGCGAGATCGTTGTGGTGTCCAAGGTTGAACCCGCGCCGAGCGTGGCGCCTAAGAGTTCAAGCTCACGCGACAGCTCAAGGGCATCCAAGCGCCCTGCGCCTTCATCCAGCATGGCTGTCGTGAAGTTGGAAAGGCCAAGCAGGCCGCCAGCGTCAGCTGCATAGCCTGCATCGAACTGCACCGCGATATTCACGACAGGGATTGTGGACCGCGTCGCCAGCACGACCTCCATCCCATTCTCCAACGTGGCGGTTTCAACCGCCGGGAAATCAAGTGTGGTCTCACCTAGAACGGGCGGAAGCCCTTGAGACCGATCAACATCATTTTCGGTGACTTGATATTCTGCAAAGGGAAGAACCGTAAGCTGATAATAATTTTCACCCAACCATTTCTTGGCGGTCGCAAGCACGCGGCGCGGGGTGGCGTTGGTGAGTTCTTGAAGCTCGGTCTGGAAATAGCCGGGATCACCTGCAACAAGCTCGCCTTGCGCTAGCGTGACCGCCTTGCCGCCAAAACCACCAACTTCCTCGAGCCCCCGGATAATGCCGGCGCGGGTCTTGGTTGAGACCAGGGCAACCTCTTGTCGGCTTGGCGGTCGGCGCAAGAAATCAGCCACGGATTGATCGAGGACAGCTTCCACCTCCTCAATGGATTGTCCTGGTGCGACGCTGACAAAGACGCCGAAGATCGATGCCATTTGGAGCTCGTAGTTAAAGACATTGACGTCGGTTGCGATCTGTCGGTCATAGACAAGTTCTTTATAAAGACGAGAATTCTTCCCATCACCGAGTATTGACGCCGCGATAGCAAGTTCAGTCGCCTGAGGGTCTAGGTCTTCCGGCGCGATCCATGTCCGATAGATCCGGGCTTGGGGCACTTGGTCATACATGACCTCGCGCGATATTTCATCGCGTTGAGGAACCCATGCGTCCCAGCGGGTGAGCGGGGGACCAGCGTCGATATCGCCAAAATAGCGGTCGACAAGCGGTCGCGCTTCCGACGCGTTGATATCGCCAGCGAGCACGAGAATCGCATTGTTGGGTCCGTAAAAGGTTTCAAACCACGACCGCACATCATCCAGGCTTGCAGCGTCAAGATCCTCCATCGAGCCAATCGGTGTGTGCGCATAAGGATGACCGGCCGGGAACATGCCTTTGATGATGTGGCCAAAGGTCCGGCCATAAGGCGCGCTCTCACCTTGCCGCTTTTCGTTTTGCACCACGCCGCGCTGTTCATCGAGACGGTCTTGGGTCACCGCGCCGATAAAATGACCCATACGGTCGGATTCCATCCAGAGGATCCGATCAAGCGCTGGCGTTGGCACGGTCTGGAAATAATTGGTGCGGTCAAAACTCGTCGTGCCATTCAGGCCCGTCGCACCGACCTCCTGCAGCGGTTTGAACCATTCGTCGTCATAGTTCTCGGTTCCGTTGAACATCAAATGCTCAAACAGATGCGCAAAGCCTGTTTGCCCTTCGGGTTCATCCTTCGATCCCACCTTGTACCACACGCTCACGGCGACAACGGGCGCTTTGCGGTCTTCGTGCACAATGACGGTCAGGCCGTTGTCGAGCGTGAACTTCTCGAACGGGATGGCGATGTCTTGGGCGAGGGTGGAGGTGAGGGCTGCAGCAGCGGCAGCAACAATGATCAGTAGGCGTTTCATACGCTCTCCTATCACAAAGCGCGTTGTCGCGCCCATCTCGAAAATCGATGTGAAGCGATACGCCGGGTTGGCTGCAAGGGCAATGTCCCCGCGCTTGGGTCGCCTCAGCAGGGACCTTCGTAATCTTGCTCATCCACCGCGGGAATGGTTAATTTCAGGAAGTGTCACGTCGCGAGGGCTTTTGTGGATGAGTTTGAACGTCAATCGGGTGATACCCGTGACGCGTCTTTTGACAGCGCTGATGCGAAAGTAAGGCTAGGCCTTGATAGGCGCGATCGTCCCGATCTCATCGTTATCGCGGTTCCCGGCACTTTTGCTTCGGCGCAGGACGCATGGTTTGAGCCGGCCGATCTTCGCATCAAAGACAACCTACCGGCATGGGCTGAGGGGCCCCGTTTTGTTGGTCTTGATCAACACCTGAACGACCTCAGATCGGCGCTGCAATTGCTGCGTTTGAGGAGTGACAGGGGGCGTTCGTCTGGCTCGCGTGAAGCGTTCCATCTGCGCTTGGTCGATCTGCCTTGGAAAACCGACCCCCAGGGTGGTGGGTTGTTCAAGCGTTTTGTCCGGGGTGGAGGCGACGAGCGCGAAGAGACAAGGCTGACGGCGGCCCGGCAGCTTCGCTGTTGGCTCGATTTGTGTCGCGAGCACAAAGTCGATGTCGTGGTGATCGGGCACAGTCACGGCGGCAACATCGCTATTGAGAGCCTTCGCCGACGTCGGTGGCACCTTTTTCCTCTGCCGCATTATCGGGCCATGAGCCTCCCAATGCCGCAGCTTCAGGCTATTGTGACAGTCGGCTCGCCGCTCTACCGGGTACGCCAGGGCCTTATGACGGCGATCTTCAATCGCCCGCTGTTCCCAAGTTATCTCACAATCGCCTGGTCGTCGGCGTTGGCGCTTCTTGTGGTCGGACTCGCTCGAGGGGGCCTCGACGAACTGGGGCAGCTCGAGGGGCTGTTCGTTGGGGCGAGCGCTGCTGCCTTGGGTTTGTCCGTTCTTGTGTCTTGGTTGGCAGCGCGTCGCCTGATGGGGCCCTGGGCGTTTGAGCGCAAAACGCGCGGGCGTATGCCCTTTGTGCATCTGCGCTCGCCGAACGACGAGGTACCGCGTCTTTTTTCGGCATCGATCGGCGCGAAGCTCGACGAAGATCTGGATGGTCAAGAGAGTCCCCGCCGGCTGCTCTTGTGGCCTCTTGAATGGGTACGGAGCCTTTTCGCAGGAGTGGGCGCCGCTGGTAACGATCTGATGCAACGCGCAGCGGCGCTGATCCTTGGCGTCGTGACCAGTCTATTGGTCGGCGGATTCTTGGGTGTAACGCTTGACGCCACTCGAAGCGTCGCGGCTGGCCAAGTTGTATTGACCCGGCTTGCGGCAGCATTGTCCGGCGTCAGTCCGGAACTTGGCACCTGGATCGCGTCGTTGCCCAAGGAAGAGTATGTCTTCAGCGTTGAGTGGCTAATTGCTGGTGCAGTGCTTGTCGCTATTGGCAAGGTACGTTCACTGATCAATTTGGTTGGCGGCACGATGACAGCAGTCCGGCAGGTGTTATTTGGACACGGACGGAAAAAGGTGCGCCAGAGTGATGTCGAATCGCATGGCGACAGCCCCGATGCGTTCGATGCTGTTGTGCATGAGGTGCCCGAGGAAGTCTGGCACTCGGTGCGGGCGCTCGCGGATGCATCACGGTCACGGCTGATGACGGATATCGCGAAGACCCTGGCAAGCAGCAACAACAATCAGAGGCTGAACGTCGACGACCTTCAGGCTCTGATCAAAAAGTTCTTCACGGAAAAGGGTCTCGTCCACACGACTTATTTCCGGTCACGGATTTTCCTTATCTATCTGGCAAAACTGGTGGCCGATGCCTCTGGTGAGCGACTGACGATGGCTCGCGGAGAAGAAGGCACGATCGACGATATCGCCCGTGCGGCTCTTATGGCTGATATGAACGATGCTGTCAGGGAACTGACGGAGCCGACTGAGGACAGCGGTATTGCGCAGATTGATCATCGTGCGAAACCCATCAATGTCGCGTCATGGAGCGACGGAATGATGCGGCGGCGCGTTTAGCGATAGATCGCATCGATTTCGATGTTCTTGGCGATCTCGCGTTCCCATTGGTCGCCATTCGCAAGCAGCTTGCTCTTATCATAGAACAGCTCCTCGCGTGTCTCGGTCGCAAACTCCATGTTCGGTCCCTCGACGATCGCATCCACCGGACAGCTTTCCTGGCAGTACCCGCAGTAAATGCATTTCGTCATATCGATGTCATAACGCGTCGTGCGGCGTGAGCCGTCGTCACGCTGTTCAGCTTCAATTGTGATGGCTTGGGCCGGACAGACAGCCTCGCAAAGCTTGCAGGCAATGCAGCGCTCTTCGCCATTCGCATAGCGTCGGAGCGCGTGTTCACCGCGGAAACGGGGGCTCAATGGACCACGTTCAAAGGGATAGTTCACGGTGAACTTGGGCCGGAAATAGTATTTGAGGCCGAGCCAGAAAGCACCGACAAAGTCCGTTAAAAGAGCACCTTTGAGGGCCTGGGCGACGCGGCTCATCTTTACGTTCTCCAACCGTGGAACATGTCCGCTGCGCCGGGGATATAGAGGAGCAGCAAGGCGACAACCATCAGATAGGCAACCGACGTGGGCAGAAAGATCTTCCAACCCAGCCGCATCAATTGATCATACCGATACCGAGGAACAATCGCCTTCACCATCGCGAACATAAAGAAGACGAAGACAATCTTTGCAAGGAACCAAAGCGGTCCCAGCCATTGTGTGTTGAGGCCCAGGAAATTGCCAAAGGGTGACAACCAACCGCCCATAAAGAGGATCACCGTCATCGAACACATCAGCACGATGTTGGCGTATTCGCCGATCATGAAGAGAAGATAGGGGGTGGAGCTGTATTCGACCTGATAGCCCGCCACGAGTTCTGATTCCGCTTCCGGAAGATCAAAGGGCGGACGGTTCGTCTCTGCAAGCGCTGAGATGAAGAACATCACAAACAGCGGGAAGAGCGGAAGGAAATGCCAGTTTAAGAAACCAAGGCCGCGATCCTGGCTTTCGACAATATGGCTCAAATTCATCGAGCCGACGAGCAGCAGCACCGAGATGATGATGAACCCCAGGGAGACTTCATAGCTCACCATCTGGGCGGCCGACCGCAAAGAACCCAAAAAGGGGTATTTCGAGTTCGACGCCCAACCGCCCATGATGATGCCGTAAACGCCGAGGCTGCTCACCGCAAAGAGGTAGAGGATCCCCACATTGATGTTGGAGACGACGAGTCCCGCCCCGACCGGGATCACCGCCCAGGAGATGATGGCCAGGATAAAACTGATCATCGGTGCGATGATGTAGACGGTCTTGTCCGCGCCATCGGGAATGATGATCTCCTTGAGCGCGAATTTGAAAAAGTCGGCAAAGGACTGCAGCAGGCCGAACGGACCCACCACGTTCGGCCCTTTGCGCATCTGCACCGCGGCCCAGACCTTGCGATCGAAGACCAAGAGAAACGCAAGGCTGATCAGCAAAGCCACAACAAGAAGAAGCGCTTGAATGAAGGTGGTCGCTGTCCCCAACAAAGGGTTCGCCCAGTCGCGCTCAACGAAAAAACTCATGCCCAGGGCGGTAGCTCAACCCGGGAGACGAGGAAAGAGTCCTCGGCG
>JBCCBY010000055.1:0-13583 GCA_039033795.1 Pseudomonadota bacterium
CCTTAATCAGTGAGGTGTTTTTTGAGTTTGAGGATGATGCCGGTCGAATTTATCGGCTCCATGAGAACGGTTGGGTAGTTGATCGGCTGCACATAAACACCAAAATCATTCAGCAGACGGTCTGACACACCTTTACAGTGCACAGGATCGCCAACGAACAAGGGCACAATGTGGCTTGCGCTTGGCATGACGGGGAGACCTGATTCCTCAAGCGCCATTTTGAGATGGGCTGCCCGCGCCTGGTGCGCCTCGCGCAGATCATGGGATTTTTTCAAGATCCGAACCGATGCCAACGCTCCGGCAACGAGAACAGGCGACAAAGCTGTCGTGAAGATGAAGCTCGACGCATAGGAACGCACCGCATCAATCAGCATCGCCGAGCCAGCGATATAGCCGCCCATCACACCGACAGCCTTGCCCAGTGTTCCCTCGATGCAGTCGATCTGATCCATCACACCGTCGCGCTCAGCCACACCGCCGCCGCGCTTGCCATAAAGGCCCACACCGTGGACCTCATCGAGATAGGTGAACGCACCATATTTCTTGGCAACAGCCGCGATTCGCCCGATCGGCGCGATATCGCCGTCCATTGAGTAAACGCTCTCAAAAGCGACGATTTTTGGCTGATCCTCCGGCAGGCTGGCCAGCAATTCTTCAAGATGCTCGACGTCATTGTGGCGCCAAATGAGCTTGCGCCCCCGGCCACCACGAATACCCGCAATCATCGAGGCGTGGTTGAGCTCATCGGATAGGATCACAGCCCCAGGCAAAAGTTTGGCCAAGGTCGAGAGCGTTGCCTCATTCGAGATGTAGCCCGACGTAAAAAGTAGCGCCGCCTCTTTGCTGTGAAGATCGGCAAGCTCCTCCTCGAGCATCACATGGTAGTGCGTCGTGCCCGCAATGTTGCGCGTCCCGCCCGCGCCGGCGCCCACCTGGTCGACGGCATCTTTCATGGCGGTGAGCACATCGCTGTGCTGGCCCATCCCGAGGTAGTCGTTGGAGCACCAAACGGTGATTTCTTCTGTGCTTCCGTCGTGCTTATGGATCATCGCTTGGGGGAATTGGCCCCGCAACCGTTCCAAATCCGCAAAAACCCGATAGCGTCCTTCCTCGTGCACCGCATCGAGGGAATCTTGAAAAGCGGTTTGATAATCGAACGCCATAAGTTTCCAAGTAACACAGAGCCGCCGTTCAGCGACATAGGTAATATCGCTGAGACGTAGCGACCGTTTCGATGAGGTCGCGGTGACATGGCGTCGCTATGCGTGGTTAGAGCTGATACCGGATTTGATCGGCCCAAAAACGCTCAAGACGATCAAGCGTGAGATTGGTGCCATTCATCATGTCGGTCGAAACATCGCCCACTTTTTCCAAAGAGGCGAGGTGACGAGAAAAAAGAGCATCGATCTTGTTGCGAATATCAAAGCCAGTCTGCGTCAGCGACACGCGGACAGAACGGCGATCGCGATCGGACCGAGCATGGGCGATGTAGCCAGCCTCAACGAGCTTTTTGAGGTTGTAAGAGACATTGGAGCCAAGGTAGTGCCCGCGGCTTCGAAGCTCACCCGCCGTCAGCTCGCTGTCACCGATGTTGTAAAGGAGCAACGCTTGCACCGCGTTGATGTCCGTTTGATCCTCGCGCTCAAGCTCATCCTTGATAACGTCCAGCAATTGTCGGTGCAGACGTTCAATCAGGGTCAGCAGCCGATGATAGACAGGCTGGATTTCAGTGTCTTCTGTCACGCCATCCAGCGGATGTGCTGTTGCTTGGTTCTGCATGTCTTCCGTCTGCCCGTCTTGTGCATGAGACTATTGTTGTCACACAATAGACGAATCACCGTGAAAATTTTCCCAACATCGTTGGACATAAATTCCTTCGCCTTAGGTGTTTAGCCTCTAAAAGTGTACCCTGATGCCTCATCAATTCGGAACTTTTCCAACAACGCGCCTTCGGCGACTTCGGCGCACAGCCGCATTGAGGAACCTCAACCGCGAAACGGCGCTCCATCCAGGATTCTTCATTCAAGCCACCATCTTGAGGGAAAACGATGATCCTGCGGTGATTGACGGGATGTCGGGCATCGAACGGCAAACAATTGACCAAGCTTGTGCGTTAGCGGTTTCAGCTAAATCCAAACGAATCGGTGGTTTAGCTCTCTTTCCTTACACAAAACCTTCAGATCGCAACAGCGCAGGGAGCGCGGCCTTTGACCCCAGCAATTTGATGTGCCGGGCTGCAGAGGCGATTAAGAAGGCCGTCCCCGATGTTCTGCTGATCGGGGATGTTGCGCTCGATCCCTATACTGATCATGGCCATGACGGCCTGATGGACGACAGCGGGACCATCATCAATGACGAGACGGTCGAGAAACTAAGAGAGCAGGCCTTGGTCCTGGCGCGAAGCGGGTTCGATATCGTTGCGCCATCGGACATGATGGACGGCCGAATCGGAGAAATTCGGCGGTTTTTGGACGCGCAAGGATGCACAGAGACGGCAATCCTGTCCTATGCGGTGAAATATGCGTCAGCCTTTTATGGTCCTTATCGCAACGCGGTGGGTTCAAGCGGTGTACTGAAGGGCGACAAGGCAACCTATCAAATGGATCCTGCCAACGCCCTTGAAGGTCTACGCGAGGCCGCGCTCGACACGCAAGAAGGCGCCGACATGTTGATGGTGAAACCCGGCCTTCCTTACCTCGACATGGTCACCAGGGTGAAGGAGTCTTTTGGCTTACCGACCGTGGCGTTTCAGGTGTCGGGCGAATATGCAATGATGAGAAGCGCAGCAGATGCCGGTGCACTTGATTTCGACCGAGCACTGATGGAAAGTCTTACGTGCTTCCGGCGCGCCGGCGCCGATGCCGTGATCACCTATGCCGCAATGAAAGCAGCTGATCTTCTCTCATATTAACGCCGTGTGCCACTTAAATAAGCGTCCTTATCCATCACGCGTTTGTCCGCAGGCAGATGTTGAACGTGCCCTTCGTGGCCAGCTGACCAATTGTTTTCATCGTCTATACGCGCCGGGACACCAGCCGCACCAACCGCTTGATCCAGGGAAACACTGCGGAAACCAGCCGTTTCTGGCTCGCTGCTTCTAAAATAGCCAAGCGCGCCAGATGCGGCGATCCGGTTACAGACGGGTCGAGGAATAAAGGCATCAGGCAGGCTGCATCCGCGCGAGATTGTTGCGACTGTTCGCTCACCGGCAAGGCCGTAGGCGGCGTCAACGGAGCTGTCGTAGCCAATCTCCGCAATTGTGCGGATCATGCTGTCCATATCGGTGCGGTTCAAGCGGCCCATAGGAGCTGCGATTGTTGTCAACTCATCGACGGAGCTGCCCAGCTGCGCCTCAAGGAGCAGCTCGTAGAGATAAGTCAATTCGGGCCATCCGGTCAGAAGACGACGAGCAGCCCGGCTCTCTTTATAAAGATCAGCCCGTTCAAAGCCGTCAGCAATGTCGCGCTGCAAAAAAGGATCGCTCAGCAACACCAGGCCCGAAGCATAGCTGAAGTCGACAAGAAAACTGTCAGACTGGCGGCCCACGGACGGGCCTGACATGTATAGATCGATAATTGGCTGGTAGTGTGAGACGCTCCTCGCGCCACTTGATACCATGGCCAAGGCATCGGCGACCTGGGTCTCCATAAACGTTCTGTCCCCCGATGACATGGTGTAGCCCGGAAGATCGTTGAACGAATCATTGCCGTCACTTGAAAGATCAAAAAGAAACGCTGACAGTTCATCTGTTGTCTGATCGATAAGCAGAACCTGATAAGCGCGTCGCTCTTCTTCGCTTTTGTCGCTTCCTTCATAGAGCTCATAGGCCCGAAGCTGGTGATCAAAATCGCGCTCCAAGCGGAGCAGATTCTGCTGCACAGCAAAAAAGCCCAAGATTTGATTGCCGCGGCGATCGAACTCATCGTTGACAGCGCGTTGGGAGATCTCTGTTGCGGTTTGCGCGACCTGACGCTCAAGCGCGACATAGGTGATGCCGTAGCCGGCCACGAGAACGACAAGGAGGCCGAACACATAGCGCAAGATGCGGCCATCAAAACGATCGGCCGATGTTTTGATGGCCGTCTTGGTCGGGGAGGTTTCGGTGTCGGTCAGCAGCGCGCTTGTTTGAGCGCTTTTTTTGTCGCTCCGCTCATGCGGCTCAGAGGCAAGGGAAGCCGAGGCGGCTGGCTTAAGCTTTCGCAACTCACCGCGATGTCGATAGCGCCGCATACTCTAAAGCCCCCCAAGAGCTAACGTCCGCGCGAATTTAAATGGAGCCGGTGCAGGCGTGTCAATCGCGGTCACCAATTCCCTTCGTCATCGATTGCCGGACCGGTCACATATTGCCGACCCGCATAGATCAGCGGCTCGCCAGCACGGCTATCAAAGTGGACGATTTCGCCAATTAAAATCGTGTGGTCGCCGACCTTGAACCGTTCGGCCACACGGCAATCAAACCCGGCCAGACGTCCGCTCAAAAGCGGCGCTCCTGTTCTAAACGTGTCGCCCTCATCCTTAGAGAAGGTGTGTTGGCCCGGCGTGGCAAAGCGATCCGACAGCGTTTGTTGATCGCTCGCAAGGATACTGACGGCGTAATGATCGACAGCAAGGAAGGCTTCCGCGATGCTTGTTTCATCCGCAAGGCACCATGAAACAAGCGCCGGTTCGAGCGAAACGGAGGAGAAACTGTTCACCGTGATCCCTTGCGCAGGGCCCAATTTGGGCTGGCAAGACACGACGGTCACACCAGTCGAGAAGCGAGCAAAAGCGTTTTTGAGCGGGCGATAAGGATCAGTCACCAGGCTGCGCATAAGCAATGCGAGCTTGCACGTCTATGATCGAAGCGTCACACAGGGCTCTTCGTGCTCGCCAGTCGGTTGAACGACACCGATAGACCAGGACCTCTAAACCCAATCCCATGACTGTAGACGCGATCCTCGATCAATGGGCGATGTGGTACACCCTTGTGGTGATCACCTGCGCGATCATCGCCTATGCCAGCGATCGGTTCACGCTTGAGCTTGTCTCTGGTGCCACCCTCTCGGCCATTTTGATCCCTTTTTCGCTGATCCCCTATGTCGACGCGGACACAGGCGAGACGATGCTCAATGCAGAAATTCTGCTCACCGGGTTCGCCAACCCTGCCTTGTTCGCGATTCTGGGTTTGTTGATTGTGGGCCAAGGAATGTACCAGTCCGGCGCCCTTGAATACCCCACCCGCGTCCTCGTCCGCGCTTACGACAAATTCAAAGCCTTCGCGGTGGCCGGCATCTTTGTCTTCATCATGGTGGTGAGCGCGTTTCTCAACAACACACCCGTGGTCGTCATGTTTGTGCCGATCATCGCCGCCATCGCCAGCCAGGGCGGCATGCCAACATCGCGTCTGATGATGCCGCTGAGTTTCTTGTCGATCCTCGGCGGCATGTGCACGACCATTGGCTCCTCGACCAATCTTTTGGCGGTCGAAGCGTTTGAGAACGCCGGCGGCATCACCCTCGATTTCTTTGCGTTGATGCCCCTCGGGTTGGTCCTTTTAACGGTCGGGTGCATCTATATGGTGGCGGCGGTCCGGTATCTTTTGCCGAACCGTTCAGGGCCAGAAGACCTTTCGGAAAAAGACGGGCGCCAATTTGTTGCCCAAATCGGCATCGACCGCGGCAACCCGCTGATCGGTCAGGGCGCCACCGCTGGGCTCTTTAAGGACTTGCCCGACATCACCGTGCGGATGATTCAAAGGCGAGATGAGGTCATTCTTCCCCCGTTCGATGACGTCAAATTGCGCCTTCATGACAAGCTGATTGTCGCGGCGACGCGCGATGCGCTCACCAACCTTTTGCGCAAAAGGCCAGAGATCCTGGATAGTTTTATGAGCGAGGTGGAGACGCTCGACGGCGCGTCGGGGGAGCTGACGATGGTGGAATCGGTGGTCGCGCCGGGCTCGCGGATCATTGGTCGGTCGATCAACCAGATCAGGTTCCGCTTCCAGACCAATTGCGTGATCGTTGGCATGCAGCGCCGTTCGCGCATGATCCGGGCTGAGCTGGCCTCCATTAGGCTTGAAGCTGGCGATGTTCTGTTGATCCTTGGGGATCGGTCGGATGTTCGGGCGCTGCGCAGCGACCGTGACATCCTTATGCTTGAGCAATCGATGCAAGAACTCCCCGATCCTGGCCAAGCGCGCTGGGCGGCCGGCATTTTTGTCGGGATTGTTGCCGTTGCGGCCACCAGCACGCTGCCCATCTCTGTCGCGGCGGTGATTGGCGCTTTTGCCATGGTCGCGGCGGGCTGCCTCAATGTTCGCCAAGCCGCAAGGGCCATCGACCGGCGGGTTTATTTGCTTGTTGGTGTGGCCCTCGCCATGGGATTGGCGCTTGGTCGGACGGGCGGCGCTGATTTTATCGCATCTGGCATCACACCGATCGCAGAAAACGGGGGGATCACGGCGCTTCTTGCGACGATTTTCATCCTCACGGCCGTGCTCACCAATGTTCTGAGCAACAACGCAACCGCTGTCCTTTTAACGCCTATTGGTGTGAGCACAGCCAACGCTGCGGGCATTGACCCGGTCGTGGTGGTTCTCACGATTATTTATGCGGCAAACTGTTCGTTTGCGACGCCGGTGGCTTATCAAACCAACCTTTTGGTGATGGGGCCGGGACACTATCGATTTTCGGACTTTATTCGCGTGGGTGTTCCCCTCACGATACTTCTTTGGGTCACCTATACTCTTGTCGCGCCGATCTATTTCCGCGCGGTAGGGCTTTTGTAGGCCTCACGTGGTACCTTGTGATTCGCATCGGTGGGAGGACGCGGCAGCTTCATGACGACCTTTTTTCTAGGCGCCCGTTCCGAGTTTTACGTCACCGCGACATCGCCATGCCCTTATCTTGAAGGCCGCCGGGAAAAGAAGATTTTCACCTTCTTGGGTGGCGATCGGGCAGCGGAACTCAATTCGGCTTTGTCGCGGCGCGGTTTCCGCCGTTCGCAGAACATCGCTTATCTGCCTGCTTGCGAGGGATGCAACGCATGCCGTCCAGTGCGTGTGGTTGCCGATCAATTCGATGAAAAGCGCTGGCGCCGTACCCTCAACCGCAACCAAGACCTTACCCGTAAAGTCCAGGCACCGAAGATCACGAGCGAGCAATTCTCCATGCTGCGCGGTTATCTCGATGGCCGGCATGAGGGCGGCGGTATGAACGACATGACCGTGCTCGACTACGCGCAAATGGTTGAGCAAACGCCAGTTGATACGGTGGTTCTTGAATATCGGAACACGGAAGGCCAGCTGATTGCCTGCGCCCTGACCGATCGGCTCGAAGACGGCGTTTCGATGGTCTACAGCTTTTTCGAGCCCGATGAGAGCAAACGCTCTTTAGGCAGCTTTATGATCGCAGATCACGTGCGGCTCGCCCAAGAATGGGGCCTTCCCTACGTCTATCTTGGCTATTGGGTCGATGGATCGAGCAAGATGGATTACAAGCGGCGTTTCAAGCCGATCGAGATTCTGACCCGCGAAGGATGGACTGTTCTCGAAGACTAAGCCTCATCATCCGCTAACGGTATAAGCGGTTTTCGTTCCTCTGCGGTCTCGGCACGCCGCACCACGACGGGACCTTTCAGCCGATCATTGAAATCGGTCATTTGTCGTTCCAACCACTCGACATATTCAAGGATATCGCCTGTTTCAGTCCGCTTTTGCCAGTTGAACTCGCGCGCACGAATTGAGGGAACGCCAAGACGCTGCTCAAGTTCACGATCCGTCATTTCTGGATTGAACAGCGCTTGCTGGTCTTTCGCGATCTTTTTAACCTGCGGCCGGTAGATACCGTAAAGTGCCGTATACGCCACAAATGCACAAATGATCGAGCCGGACACGACGGTCCAAAGTGTGGCGACCTCTGGTGCGATCGTGATGGCGGCAAAAACAGTCACGCCGCTCGCCATCGCACCGAGCCTCAACAACTCATCCTCCGCGCGCAGGTCGGTGCGATTCACACTGTCCGAAAAGATGGCGTAATCGATTTCGAGGGCTCGCACGAGTTCAAAATGAAGTCGCGACAACATCAAAAGCCGCAACAAGCTGACTGGTCCTTCACTCGGATTATCCGTGGTCGCATTATCAAGCGCAGACCGCCTGGCGACGGCAATTTCCTTGACGATCTGTCCATAATTCAGCAGGCGGATATCTTTCATGCTTTGCTGCTGACTGGAGCTTAGGACCTGGTACGTCCGCGCGATCATCGAAACGACAAATGTCGCACCAAATCCAACCAAGATCGCCATGGTTCCGGTGGGCAAAAGTTCGCCAATTGTGGTTCCCGCGCGCATGGGACCGAAAGCGGTCAAGACGAACACAACCGCCGCCAACACGGCGGCCGAACGCGGCATCCAAGAGCTGTAAAAGCGCAAACCGCGGCGAACGCGATTGAGGTAACCGCTTGATTGACCGTTTCGTGATTGCTGCCGGACAAATTGAACATACTCTTGGGCGAGTTCGTCGTTGGTCTCGGCATCGAAGGTTTCAACCGTGATGTCATCGAGATAGTCGAAATACGCGCGCAAAAGATTTGCCTCTTTTTTGCGCCTTGATCCGCGACCCCTCGTGCTCATAGCCCCAACATCCTTATCCCGCCCCTATCAATGACGCGGGGCAGTGGATGTCGTCAAGTTCCGAAAGATCCAAGGGAGGGGAAATCCCTCCCTCTCAATGGCTTATGCGCTGGCGTCGCGCGGTTGTTGCTCTTGCTTGGAGAAAACCTGGAGCGGCTTGCCGCGCCCCTCAACCACGTCGTCGTTGACCACGACTTCTTCCACGCCCTCAAGGGTTGGCAGGTCGAACATCGTGTCGAGCAAAATGCCTTCCATAATGGAACGCAGGCCCCTGGCGCCGGTCTTCCGCGTGATCGCTTTTTTGGCGATGGCCAGAAGGGCCTCCTCCGTGAAGGTGAGATCGACGTTCTCCATCTCGAAGAGCCGCTGATACTGCTTGACCAGCGCATTTTTCGGCGAGGTGAGGATCTGAACCAGCGCTTCTTCGTCGAGATCTTCAAGCGTCGCGATCACCGGCAAGCGGCCGATGAATTCGGGGATCAGACCAAACTTCAGGAGATCCTCAGGCTCAACACTCCGAAGAACATCGCCAATCCGGCGGTCTTCGATCTCCTTGACCTCAGCACCAAACCCGATCGATGCACCCTCGCCGCGGTTTTGGATCACTTTGTCGAGGCCAGCGAACGCGCCGCCCACAATAAAGAGGATGTTCGTGGTGTCGACCTGCAGGAACTCTTGCTGCGGATGCTTCCGGCCCCCTTGCGGCGGTACCGACGCAACCGTGCCTTCCATGATCTTGAGGAGCGCTTGTTGCACGCCCTCGCCCGAGACATCGCGAGTGATCGATGGATTGTCTGACTTCCGGCTGATCTTATCGATCTCGTCGATATAAACGATGCCGCGCTGCGCCCGCTCAACATTGTAGTCAGCGGCCTGGAGCAGCTTGAGGACAATATTTTCGACGTCTTCCCCGACATAGCCCGCCTCTGTCAGCGTCGTGGCATCAGCCATGGTGAAGGGCACATCGAGAATACGGGCGAGCGTCTGCGCCAACAGGGTCTTACCGGAGCCCGTTGGCCCGACGAGCAAGATGTTCGACTTCGCCAATTCGACGTCAGAATTCTTTTGCGCGTGGTTGAGGCGCTTGAAGTGGTTGTGCACAGCGACGGACAGAACGCGTTTCGCGTAGCCTTGGCCGATCACGTAATCGTCAAGCACCTGATGGATATGCTGAGGGCTCGGCACACCATCGCCCGATTTAACGAGGCTTGATTTCGACTCTTCACGGATGATGTCCATGCAGAGTTCGACGCATTCGTCGCAGATAAAGACGGTCGGGCCGGCGATCAGCTTCCGAACTTCATGTTGGGATTTGCCGCAAAAGGAGCAGTAGAGCGTGTTCTTACCGTCTCCCGTGCCGCCTGTCCCGCTTGGCCCGGTGCCATTCCCGCCCTTGTTTCCAACTTTGCTCATTCTCAAAGCTCCTCCACAGACCCCATAAACTCGAGGACTGCTGTCACTGTCGTGACCACGACGATTCTGCCGTCATGCCGAACCTGCCCGAAGGCGGGGACCGGTGCAATCACACGAAACGGCAACCTAGTCGGTCATTCGTTGATTTGACGTTGCAGGACGCGGGCCAAGGAAAACAAAACCCTATCCTTAAACGTCGGATGCGCCCTCACCTGGCAACCTCTTCTCAAACACCTGGTCAATCAGCCCAAACTCTAGCGCTTCCTGGGGTGTCATGAACGTATCGCGATCCAACGTCGCCTCGATCGTTTCATAGGGTTGGCCGGTGTGTTCGACATAAATTTCGTTCAACCGACGCTTGGTTTCGATAATATCCTTGGCATGACGCTCAATATCGGACGCTTGGCCTTGGAAACCTGCCGATGGCTGATGCACCATGATACGGCTGTTCGGAAGCGAGAACCGCTGGCCGTTCTCACCTGCAGTCAGCAGCAGCGAGCCCATGGACGCCGCCATCCCAATGCAGATCGTGGAGACATTGGGGCGGATATATTTCATCGTGTCGTACATCGCGAGCCCAGCGGTCACCGAGCCACCTGGGCTGTTGATATAAAAGGCAATGTCTTTTTTCGGGTTGTCCGCTTCCAAGAAAAGAAGCTGCGCGACGATCAGCGTCGAGACCTGGTCATGGACGGGGCCAGAGAGGAAGACGATCCGCTCTTTCAAAAGGCGCGAATAAATATCGAACGAACGCTCCCCGCGGCTCGTTTGCTCAATCACCATCGGGATGAGCGTGTTCATGGTCAGGTCAAGCGGATCGCGGTCGTGCATGGGATCTCCGGGCAAAAAGGCAGAACGCCTCGCGGGTGAGCGGACGTAGGGATGGTGGCCCCACGTGACAAGCGCGTGGTTAATGCTGGGTTGAATTCCGTCTCGTCTTCTGCCGACTTTCCGCGCCGTCGCCCCTCGACATCGGCCGCCATTCCAGAGAACTTGGCATGCTGCAATTGCGAAGGAACACCCCATGATCATGCACGCACGCTGGATACGCCTTGCGGTGATGATGCTTGCCGCAATCGGGCTGGCCCACGCGGAGGACCGGCGCAAAGTGATCATTGATCAGGACGCGATCGAAGGGCCGGGTCTTCAACCGATCCTCATGATGCTCAATGAACCGACGGTCGAGGTCTTAGGGATCACAACGGTCACGGGCGACGGTTGGCAACCTGAAGAGACGGCCATCACCCTGCGTATGCTCGAACTCGTGGGACGAACAGATGTTCCTGTGGTCGCCGGCGCCACCTTTCCGCTTGTGAACAGCAAAGAACGCAACGCGCGGCGCGAAGCGATCTATGGCGCGGTCCCCTACAAGGGCGCGTGGATGGACGAATGGCCGGACTACAACACCATGGAACGGCGGGAGCCCCACGGGCCTTTTGAGATCCCGCCAATGGAGGAAGGTGCTCCGACGACGGAAGCTCTGCCCATGAGCGCGGCGGCGTTTATGATTGAACAGACCCTGAAATATCCCGGAGAGATCACCATCATCGCCATGGGCCCGCTCACGAACCTTGCGCTGGCACAACGGCTCGATCCCGGTTTTGCTTCCCGTGTCAAAGAATTGGTGACCGAGGGGGGAAACTTCGTCACGGGCGCTCTGGGGGGCGACGAAGATGAATTCGGCATGCAGATCGCTTACGCGCCGCGCATGTCCTTCAACCATTATTTTGATCCGGAAGCAGCGCATATTGTCTACACCACCGAATGGCCAAAGCTCAGCCTCGTGACCAATGACGCCAGCGAGACCGTGCTTGGCGATCAAGAACTTCTCGATGAGATCGCCAAGAGCGACACGCCCGTGGCCCAATACGTCACCATGGTCGCCCAACCCGGTTTTCCCTTATGGGATGAAATCCAAGCCATTGCTTGGCTGGACCCCTCGATTGTGACGTCCAAAGGCACGGTGGCGGTGGGCATCGACCTGCAAGAAGGCCCCCATTACGGTGCGCTCCTCACCTGGCCCGCTGGCGGCGGACCAGGGCTGGGCGAGCAAGATATTGAGGTCGTCTACACGGTCGACGGCGCCAGAATGGACGCCATCTTCGTTGATCTGTTGACAAAGTAGAGGCCGAATTAATCGACCACACTGTAGGCAAAGACGATCTGGTTCATTTCGCGAAGAATGCGATTGCTTTGGTTGGCCACGGTACCGAGATCGTCTGCCGTCGGCGCATCGCCTGCGAGCGTTTTGGCATAAGCCTCTTTGACGCTGGCATAGACCTTATTCACCCGTTCAAGCCGAGAGCCGATCGCGGGGTTGGGGACTTCAAGTCCATCCTGACCCGTGATAAGATTGACCAGCGCCGATTCAAACTGAACCATCGTTGATTGCAGCGCCTCGCGGTTGGCCACTTCATTGAAACCTGCCGCGATCATGCAAAACTCTTTTGCCATCTTTTGCGACAGCATGCGCTGACGACCAGCGATATTGATCGTCCGCCCACGCACGGGATCGACATCCCCGCCGCCGGAATAGGTGTCTTCAATAATCCCCACCGTCTCGTTCATCCGAACCAAGACCGGCAGGT
Source organism: Pseudomonadota bacterium (assembly GCA_039033795.1). Taxonomy (GTDB): domain Bacteria; phylum Pseudomonadota; class Alphaproteobacteria; order Caulobacterales; family Parvularculaceae; genus Parvularcula. Next base: position 12,612 of record JBCCBY010000055.1, read on the forward strand.
TCGTCTCGCTCACGACACCGAGCTGCACTTCGTTGACGGAGCCCGAGCCAAGGATGTCAGCCACCGCGGCACGGAAAGGCGCCCAGAGTTCAGCCACATCAGACAAGGCCCCCAGGACATTGTCATGCTCTTCAACGTTCAAAGCGAGCGCTTGGTTGCCTTGCACCAGGCCATCGAGTGTTTCCTCAAAGGTTTCGCGTGCGCCCTTCAGCTCGGAGAGATGCTCAAAATTACCGCTATCGACCAACGCAAAACAGGATGCCTTCGCCATCTTTTGGGACAGCATGCGCTGACGCCCAGCCAAATTGATCCGCGTTTTGGCATCCGACGCCTCCTCAGCAGTCGCTGCCGGAACGACGCTCAAAGTGAGGCCCGCACTGACGACACCTGCAACAAGTCCGATGAGTTTCATGCCCTAATCTCCCAACCCATTGGGCAGAGACTAGACCACAGCAATTAAGAAAAATTGTCCGGACCAAACTCTATGGTCACTGGCTGGTTAAGCTGGGCACGGTGGAGTGTGTCTCAGCGCTCGTCTTGACCACTTGCGGTGGTGAAGGTCGACGGCCACTTCACAGATCAATCGTTCGGTACAAGGCCAGTTAAGCCGTCTATACTCTTGTCGTTGTAGGACAAACTAAGCTCCCACCACTCATTGACCGGTTTAGCGGCAACGGCTCGGCTTAATTGATCCCGTTCCCCTTCGAACGAATAAAATGGCACGCCCCAGCCGCAACTGTCCGCTATCCGGTGCACATCCACGGTGATCACATTCCGAGCACGTTCGATCTTCGAAAACGGTTGCATGGCATCAGCAAATCCCGCCTCGTCGTGCTGTATCACCGTGCCGGTTCCGTAAAGACGCAAGATGTTGGCCGGGCCTTCAAAGGCACAAAACATGATGGTGATGCGTCCATTGTCGCGAAGATGGGCAACGGTTTCAATGCCAGAGCCACCAAGATCCGCATAGGC
>JBCCBY010000056.1:0-13560 GCA_039033795.1 Pseudomonadota bacterium
ACAGTAGGACATCGTTACAAAAGACAAATTGGTTTACTATTTAGATCATTATCAATAATAATTTTATCTGCAGTATCTTTGAAGGAAACTTAGCTAATTATGCAATGTGTTACGATGTAAAGGTTTTGTTAGAATCTCAGCTTAAAAAAGCTAGACATGAAGGAGATCAAGCTACCATAGATGAGATTATTGAAAAACTAGTTCCATATACTGATTTACCAATACATCATGCTTCGGGTTTTAATCATCCTGATGTACTCATTTATACAGAAGAGGATCCTAATTTCCCAACAGTAGCAACTTGGGGACTTATTCCTCATTGGGTCAAGTCTGAAGAACAAAAAAATAAGCTTTGGAATAGTACGCTAAACGCAAGAGGTGAAACCATTTTTGAAAAACCTTCATTTAAAAATTCTGCACAGCAAAAAAGATGTGTGGTTTATGTTGATGGCTTTTACGAGCACCACCATTATAATGGTCAAGTTTATCCTTTTTACATTTCCTTAAAGAGTAAAAAACCAATGGTTCTAGCTGGTTTATATGATGAGTGGCAAAAGTCTGTTGAAAGTCCTTCGATCTGGAAATCATTTACCATAGTAACTCAAAAAGGAAATGGGATTATGCGTAAAATTCATAACAGTCCCAAACTAAAAGAGCCGAGAATTCCACTCATTTTAGATGAGGAACAAGAAAAAACGTGGCTCAAACCTATCAAAACTGAAGATGACTTAGCTGCTATTGAGCAACTCATAGCTGCTGAAAATACCATGGAATTAAGCTACCATACAGTTTCTAAATTAAGAGGAAAAGAATACCTTGGTAATGTGGAACAAATAAGTAGTTTGCATACTTATGCTGAGTTGGTTTTTTAAAGCAATAAGGTTTTCTAGAAATAGATTAGATTAATAAAGATAGCATATATATGAGATTTCATACGAGAAAATGGGTGAAGCCAGAAGATTTAAATCCTAACGGAACATTATTTGGTGGTCGATTATTAGAGTGGATTGATGAGGAAGCTGCTTTGTACACGATTGTGCAATTAGAAAATTCAAAAATTGTAACAAAGTATATGTCTGAAATCAACTTTATGGCCTCAGCTAAAAAGGGTGATATTGTTGAAATGGGAATGGAAGTAACCAAATTTGGAAGAACATCTATTTCAATGAAATGTGAAGCACGAAATATGATGACCAGAGAAACAATTTTGACTATTGATAATCTAATAATGGTAAACCTGGGTCCAAACGGTAAGCCAGCTGCACATGGTAAAACTGAAGTGACCTATGTTAGTGATAGGCTAAAAAAGGATTAAGCATCATTTACTACAGCCAGTTCATAAATTTCTAAATTGAAATAGGAAACAGAGGCAAGAACATGATCAAAAATATCTGCCATAATATACTCGTAGTTCTGCCAACGTATATCACTACTAAAAGCATAAATTTCCATAGGAATACCTTGTGGTGTTGGTGCTAATTGCCTAACCATTAAGGTCATTTCTTTATTAACGGCTGAGTGATTCTCTATATATGTTTGCAAATACTTTCTAAAAACACCAAAATTAGTCAGGTTCCTTCCGTTAATCATAATGGACTTGTCAATGTTATTTTTAGTGTTATGTTGTTGTATTTCACTGGAGCGTTTTTTAAGGTATTCTGTTATTAATTCAATTTTATTTAAGCGCTTTATGTCTTCGTTTGTTAAAAATTGAATACTAGACGTTTTAATTATAACAGAACGTTTGATGCGTCGTCCACCAGAAGCCATCATTCCTCTCCAATTCTTAAAGGAGTCTGATATTAAAGAGTATGTTGGTATTGTAGTTATAGTTTTATCCCAATTTTGAACTTTAACGGTTGCTAAATTGATTTCAATAACATCACCATCAGCACCAAATTTTTCAAAAGTAATCCAATCACCAATACGTACCATATCATTAACCGAAACTTGTATGCTTGCCACAAAGCCTAAAATTGTATCCCTAAACACTAAGATAATTACCGCAGATGCCGCACCTAGCGATGTGATGAATTTCCAAAATGATAAGCCACTAACAATTGCAAAAATTGAGAAAATACCTAAAAGCCAAGCAAAAATCATAAATACTTGTGTATAGCTATCTAAAGGCTTGTCTTTGTAGCTAGGTTTTGTTTTTAAGTAATCTTTTATTGAATTTAGGAAACTCCTAATAATATTAAGAGTAAGCAGAATTGCGAGTGTCTTTAGTATTTTCTCAATAATATCCTCAGTAAACATGAAATCTGAAAATACCTGAGGAACAAATTTTATCAGTATTAATAATGGAATTATATGAGCAACATTTCTAGGTAATTTGTTGCTTATTAAAATATCATCAAAGTTGGTTTTTGTTCGGGAAGCAATCGCTGCGGAAAATCTCCATAAAACTCTTTTTGTTATAAAGTCTACAATAAAAGCAATTACTAAAACAAGTGTTAAAAGCACAATCATGTTGAGGTATTTGGCGGAAGTTTCCGTCAGACCTCTTTCAAGAAATAGATCGTAAAAAAAGTGTCTATACTGTTGCATTTATTTTTTCAAATACTTTCGTTCTACAATGAAGGTTCCGAAAGGTATTATAGAGGCAAGAAGTACAAACCAAAATTCTTTTTTAGTCCATTGCATTTCTTCCTTTATTAAAAAAGCAATAACGATATAGGCCATAAAAAGTAGGCCATGAGGCATACCAAATAGTTTTACGTACTGAGGATCATCAGCTAGGGGCCTGCCCGCCACGGCGCTGATCGAAGCGTCGAACTACCTCAACGCGCAGTTGGCTGGACGCACCCTGCATGAAGCGAAGCGTATCGTTCTTGAAGAGATCGAAGCGCGGCGCACGCAGTTGGATGACCTGACAGCGGAGCTGGCGCGCCGCGGCATTGCTGAGCTGTCCGCTAGTCCGGCAGGCAAGCAATTGATCGTCCGTGGACAGTCGAACCTCTTGGCGGGCGCTCAGGATGATCTTGAGCGGGTCCAGCAGCTCTTTGATGAGCTTGAACGCAAAGAAGGGCTCATCGATCTTCTTGAGGCGGCCCGCGAGGGTGAGGGTGTGCGCATCTTTATCGGGGCGGAGAACAGGCTCTTTTCGTTGTCAGGGAGCTCGGTCGTTGCGGCGCCTTACCGCGATCGTGACCATAACATTGTTGGTGTGCTTGGCGTGGTTGGTCCAACGCGGCTCAACTATGGTCGCGTCATTCCGCTTGTAGATTATACAGCAGAAATCGTCACACGGATGATTCGCTAAAAAGCGCTGGCGCGGTGGTCCGCGACAAGCCCTTATTCTGTATAGAGTATTAACTCATCGCGATCGGTCTCGCGGCGCGCAAAGCGATTGAGGCCATTGACGCCGAAAAGGCTCATATCAAGCTTGTCGTCGGGCAGGATCACGACCCGCAATTCCGGCAAGGTGACACCCGACACCACGAGTTCAGGAAGAATGGCCGCCGCGCCCAGCACTTGCCCATTCGCGGTGGAGAACGGGATGCGATAATCATCCCTTGCCGGAAGAAGCCCTGCCTTGCGGGCATCGCTTTCCCGCAACGTGACGACGCTGGCGCCTGTGTCGACCAGCATGGGTGTGCGGCGTCCACCAATCCTGGTATCGAGGAGAAAGTGGCCATCGCTCCTGGCACTGACCACAATCCGGTCGCCTGTGCCCGATGCGTTGACCTCAAGACGCGGGCGCGCGGGCTCACGCAAGGGATTGAAGCGGCCATCGGAGTCAAAGCTCCGCAGCCCAAAAAAGATGAGCACAATGGCGAGCGTGCCGACCGCCAAAAAACCGCTGTTGTTGCTCACCGATGGTTCCTCAATCTAAGCTGCCTTTTTGATAGTTAGGGACGTTAGACGCCAACGTCACGGGGGATGGTGCGATGAAGCTGGTTGTGTTGTCGGGTGCGGCAGGAGCGTTGGCGGTGGCATTCGGGGCCTTTGGTGCGCACGGTCTCGAGGATAAGCTCACACCAAAGACTATGGGGTGGTGGGAGACGGCGACGCTTTATCTTCTTGTGCATGCCGTCGCTGGGCTCACCCTTGGGTTTCAGACCCTCGTTTCAGCTCGGCCAGGCTGGTTGATGGTTCTTGGTGCGGGCGGGTTCGCAGGAACCCTCTACGCGATGGCGCTTGGTGCACCAACGGTTCTTGGCGCGATCACGCCGGTCGGCGGTACATTGATGATCCTTGGGTGGATCGACCTCACTATTGCGGGGTTACGTCGACGGTAGGTCCAGAACATCGTCCATGCCATAAAGGCCGGCCGGTTTTCCTCGAACCCAACGGGCTGCTGTGACGGCGCCGTGCGCAAACGCTTCCCGGCTGAGGGCTTGGTGGCTGAGGCTGATGGTTTCCCCTTCGCTCATGAAGGACACATCGTGCTCGCCAAAAATACCGCCGCCGCGCCGCACAGCAAAGCCGATCTCGTCGGCTTTTCTTGCGTCATCTCGACCATGCCGGGCGAAACGAGCGGCTTCCGAAAGCGCTGTTCCGCGCGCATGGGCCGCGGCCTCACCAAGGAGCAGGGCGGTGCCTGAGGGGCTGTCTTTTTTGTGTTTATGGTGGGTCTCGAGAATTTCGATGTCGAACCCAGGCAATGCCGCGGCGGCCTCTCGAACGAGGCGTTTTAAAAGTGTGATGCCGAGCGACATGTTTCCGGATTGAACAACCGCCACTTGCGTCGAGGCCTGCCGGATAAGAGCCATCTCTGCATCGTCAAGGCCCGTCGTTCCGGTGACCAATGGCACCTGGTGCTCCGTGCACCACATACTTGCGGCTTTTGTGCCTTCTGGAGAGGAGAAATCGATCACCACGCGCAGGTCATCGGGCGCATCGCCCAGATCTTTAAGATCAATGGTGTCTGTGAGGGCCTTGATAGCAATCCCCATCCGGCCGCTTGCGCCCAAGAGACCGATTGTCATGGGGCTGTCCCAGCATTCTTGACACGATCCCAGAATGTTTTCGCCTTGCCGAGAAAATCATTCGACTTCGGACAGTCCTCGCCACCACCTTCTGCGCAAAACTCTCGCAGCAGCTCTCTTTGTCGGGCTGAAAGATTTGTAGGCGTTTCAACTTTGAGATCGACGAACATATCGCCGCGCATTTTCCGTCGCAGCTGCGTCATGCCTGATCCGCGCAGGCGGAACTTTGTGCCGCTCTGGCTGCCTTCGGGGATTTTCACTTTGACGCGGCCGCCCTCGATGGTGGGGATCTCCACTTCTCCGCCAAGCGCTGCTGTCACCATGGGCACATGCGCATCGCAGTAAAGGTCGGGTCCATCACGCTCGAAGAGTTCGTGGTCGGCGACGCCGACAAAAAGATAAAGGTCACCAAAGGGGCCGCCACGAAGGCCCGCTTCGCCTTCACCGGTAAGACGGATGCGGGTTCCGTCCTCGACGCCTTGTGGGATGTCAACTTGCAGGGTCCGGTTCTTCCGGACACGTCCTTGTCCGCCGCAATCCTCACACGGCTCGGCGATGATTTGGCCTTGGCCGTGGCAGGTGGGGCAGGTGCGCTCGACGGTGAAAAAGCCTTGCTGCGCACGAACTCGTCCGACCCCGCCGCATGTGGTGCATGTGGTGGGTTGGCTTCCGGGCTTCGCGCCCGAGCCCTCACATGTCGTGCAGGGCTCCGACGAGGGTATCGTGATCTCTTTTTGCGCGCCTTCAAATGCATCCCGCAGAGAGATTTCGAGATCATATTTGAGGTCGGTGCCCCGCTGGGAGGAGCTGCGTCCCCGGCCACGGGCTTGGCCGCTGCCGCCCATGAAATCGCCGAAGATATCTTCAAAAATGTCCGAGAAAGCGCCGGAGCTAAACCCGCCGCCCATGCCGCCGCCTGCGCCATTGCCCATCCCGCCATTTTGGAAGGCGGCGTGGCCAAAGCGGTCATAGGCCGCTTTTTTCTGTTCGTCGGACAGGACCTCATAGGCCTCGCCGATTTCCTTGAACTTTTTCTCGGCGTCTTCATCCCCCGGGTTGCGGTCGGGATGGTATTTCATCGCAAGCTTGCGGAAGGCGGATTTGATCGCCGCTGCATCCGCGCTGCGCTCGACGCCGAGAAGGTCGTAATAGTCTTGTGCCATCAAGTGGCCCTTGTTGCTTGTCGTGTCGTCAGCCGTGAAGCTGTCTAGCGGTTAGCCCTCACGGCTGTTGATAAAAAACTTCACGTGTGATCGCGCCTGCCTCGACCGTCAAGACCGCGATTTCATGGGAGTCGAAGAGTTCGCCCGATCCACGATGCCGCACTCTGTAGGTGAAGGTGACGGCAAATGCCTGGTCGCCATGGATAAAGGGGTCGCTGATCGAGACGTCTTCGATGGCGAAATACGAGAAGAAGCGTTCGCTCTTCTGTCGGATGGCGTCGATGCCTCGCGTCACGATCTCGTCGCAGACCCCATCGAGGACCGATGCTTCCTCTGACACCGCGTCATCGGCGTAGAGCGTCCTGCGACAGCCATCATGGTCGTTGTTGCGGATGAAACCGACATAGGCCGCAGCCACGTCCGTAAGAGTCGTTGTGAGGGTCACGAATAGAAAAGGTCCGGTTGAGATCGCTGGTACGCCGCCTGGCGTCTTGGATTTGGTGGGTCCGGTGTGTCCTTGCAAGCTCTCAGCTTTTGATCACGTGCTCGACCCTATTGTTTTATCGCGTTTCCGAACCGCCAATCCGGCTGCGCCTTGGCTGAAGACGCTCCAGGTTGTGCGGTGTTCCTTGTGGGGCCCGAGAGAGCGACACGTTGGCTTTGCGACAGGCCAGATCGTTACACGTTAACTTTTTACTGGACATCTTTTCAACAAGCCTGCTTGCTACCCGAAGTAAAAGGGGCATTTGGTATGCGTTTTAAGAGTATGTCGGCACTTCTTATTTTGTTGCCGAGCTGTGCCACAGTGACTCGGGGCACAAATGAGGACTTCACGGTCGAGACAACGCCCAGCGGCGCAATTGTCGAGCTATCCAATGGGCTGAGTTGCACGAGCACTCCGTGCACGATGAAGGTTCCGCGGAAAGGGGACTTTGTAGCGACCGTTTCCAAAGAGGGGTACGAAACGGTCGAGGCGACGGTGGAAGCCAAATTATCGGGCAATGGCACAACGGGTTTCTTGGGCAATGCGCTCATCGGTGGTGTGATTGGCGCAGGGGTCGATGCAAGTTCGGGTGCGATGCTCGACCATCAACCAAACCCCCTGATCATCACGCTGGAACCGCTCGACGGGACAGAGTTGGACGTTGAGCCGATGGCAGAGTCCGCTGACGAACCAGTCGTAGATGACGACATCGAAGACGACACTGAAGACGCTGAGCCGGCTTCATAGCACGCGGCGGCTGAAGGACATTGTTGTCCGTCAGCCGACGCGTTTTTTCTCTTTGTAGAGCTTACTTCTTGTCGTCGACTTCTTCGTAGTCGGCGTCGACGATCTCTGCATCCTGGGCCGCGTCGGCAGCCGCATCGGCTGCTGCCGCTGCTGCCTCTGCATCGTCATTGCCTTGGCCATAGATCGCTTCACCAAGCTTCATCGAAGACGTCGCGAGCGCTTGGACCTTCTCGTTGATGGCGTCCGAGCTGGCCTCTGAGTCTTCGAGCACAGCGCGGACATCGGCGATCGCGTCTTCGATCGCTTTTTTGTCTGCATCGCCGATTTTGTCGCCATGCTCCTTGAGCGAGCTTTCGGTCGAATGCGCGAGGCTTTCCGCTTGGTTGCGCGCTTCGACGGTCTCCCGACGCTCTTTATCCGCCTCGGCGTTCGCTTCGGCTTCCTTCACCATTTGCTCGATATCAGCATCGGAGAGGCCACCGCTCGCTTGGATCCGGATTGATTGCTCTTTACCCGTCGCTTTGTCCTTGGCTGAGACGTTGACGATACCGTTGGCGTCGATATCGAAGGTCACCTCGATTTGCGGGACACCGCGCGGGGCGGGAGGAATACCCACCAGGTCGAACTGGCCAAGGTTTTTGTTGTCCGCCGCCATCTCGCGCTCACCTTGCGCAACGCGGATGGTCACGGCCGATTGGTTGTCTTCAGCGGTGGAGAAAACTTGCGACTTCTTCGTCGGAATCGTCGTGTTGCGGTCGATGAGGCGGGTGAAGACGCCGCCCAAAGTCTCGATACCGAGCGACAAAGGCGTCACGTCGAGGAGGAGGACGTCTTTGACGTCTCCTTGCAGAACACCCGCCTGGATGGCCGCGCCGCGGGCCACCACTTCGTCCGGGTTCACCCCTTGGTGTGGCTCCTTACCGAAGAAGTTTTTCACCGTCTCTTGGATCTTCGGCATACGGGTCATGCCGCCGACAAGAACGACTTCGGCAATGTCACTTGGTGCGAGACCTGCGTCTTTGATCGCCGCTTTCATGGGCTCGATCGTGCGCTTCACAAGGTCTTCGACCAGGCTTTCGAATTTGGCGCGGCTGAGTTTCACGTTGAGGTGCTTCGGACCCGTCGCGTCGGCCGTGATGTAGGGCAGGTTCACTTCGTACTGCGCCGCTGACGAGAGCTCTTTTTTGGCCTTCTCCGCCTCTTCTTTCAGGCGCTGCAGAGCCAGTTTGTCCTGGCGCAGATCAATGCCGTTGTCCTTTTTGAACTCGTCCGCAAGGTAATCAACGATGCGAAGGTCAAAGTCTTCACCGCCGAGGAAGGTGTCACCATTGGTCGACTTCACCTCAAAGACGCCATCGCCGATCTCCAGGACCGAAACGTCAAACGTACCGCCGCCGAGGTCATAAACAGCAATCGTCTTGCCTTCGTTTTTGTCGAGGCCATAGGCCAGGGCAGCGGCCGTTGGCTCGTTGATGATGCGGAGGACTTCAAGGCCTGCGATCTTGCCGGCGTCTTTGGTCGCCTGGCGCTGGGCGTCGTTAAAGTAGGCAGGGACCGTGATGACCGCCTGGGTCACCTCTTCGCCGAGATAACGCTCAGCGGTCTCTTTCATTTTTTGAAGGACGAAGGCGGAGATCTGCGACGGCGCGTATTTCTCGCCCTTCGATTCGACCCACGCGTCGCCATTGTCGCCTTTGACGATGGCGTAGGGGACCATGCCTTGGTCTTTTTTGACGGTCGGGTCTTCGAAATTGCGGCCGATGAGGCGCTTGATCGCGAAGAACGTGTTCTCTGGGTTGGTGACGGCTTGGCGCACAGCCGGTTGGCCGATCAGGCGTTCGCCTTCGTCATTGAACGCCACCACCGATGGGGTCGTGCGCAGGCCTTCTGCGTTCTCGATGACCTTGCTTTCTGCGCCTTCCATGACGGCAACGCATGAGTTTGTGGTTCCAAGGTCGATGCCAATGACTTTCGCCATAGTCTTTATTCTCCTTTGAGCGGGCTGCGATGGGCGGGTCCTAGGCATAGGCCCCCGCCGGGTGCAGCCCCTAATGTTTTTGTTCCATGAGGGGCCAGCGCGGGAGGAACTCCCTCGCGTCTCAGGCGCATTTGGTGAATCCGGGGCGGAGGTTCAACAGGTCTAGAGCGCGCATGAGGAAATCTCCTCGTCATGCCTGTTCATGGTGTTGGGTTTCCGCCTCCGAATGTTGTTAGATCAAGGCCATGACCCGAACTCTTGCGCTCTTCGTCACCGTTATCCTGTTTGGTTGTGCGACGGACCAAACCACTGACTTTTCTGACCTTGAGGCCAGGCTTGAACGGTATGTGGACGAGGGAGCCTTGCCGGGCGGTGTGGTGCTGGTGCGGCAAGGTGATGAAACCCTCTTCGCCCACGCCTTTGGCGACCGGGACCGTGAGGCGGAGGATGCGATGGAGTTGGGCGACCAATTCCGCATCGCATCGCAAACCAAGCTGATCGTGTCGGTGGGTGTCATGATGCTGATTGAGGACGGGGTGCTGTCGCTGGAGACAGAACTCGCGGCCCACTTCCCCGAATGGGCAGACGTCGAAGTCACCACCGAAACCGGGACAGAAGAGCTCGTGCGCCCTATCGTGGTGCGCGATCTTCTCTCCCACACCTCTGGCATTGGCTATGGTTTTACGGAAGACTGGGCGGGACGAGGCTTTGACGCCTGGTATTTCGCCGCAAGCAATCGTCCCATCCGCGAGGCGGTGCGCGCCATGGCCGATATGCCGCTGGCTCATCAGCCAGGCGCCAGTTGGACCTATGGCTACAACACCGACATCCTTGGTGCACTGATCACAGAGATCACTGGAAAGCCCCTGAGCACGTTTCTAGACGAGCGTGTCTTTGCGCCGCTGGGGATGGAGAGCACCCAATTCTACCTCGATGCCGATGAGACCGGCGATCTTGCTGTGGTCTATTCGAGGCTAGACGATGCCCTTGTCCGTGCCCCCGACCCGGGCGGTATGGTGGGGCAGGGCCATTATGTCGAAGGACCTAAAGTGGTCGAATCCGGCGGCGCAGGCCTTATCTCCACCGCCGCAGATTATATCCGTGTCCTTGATATGCTGCGCGGCGGTGGCGAGCTCGATGGCGTGCGTTTGCTGTCCACAGAAACCGCGGCATTGATGGCTGTGCCCGTGATCACAAGCCCAGCGCCGGAATGGTATCCGGCGGCGGAATTTCAGTTTGGGTTGGGTCATGAGGTGAGCAGCGGCCGTCCGAACGGCCGTGCCCCTGGCTCACTTGGTTGGGGCGGGGCTTATCATTCAGTCTACTGGATTGATCCGGTGCATGACTTAAGCGTGGTCTACCTCACCCAAGTGATCCCGTCCGGTGACCTCGACGATGAAACCATTGTTGAGCAGATGATTTATGACGCGGTGCTGGGGCCGAAATAGGTCTTGTACGGCAATTATCGTGCGTCTGGGTTCTTGATCGCGTGCTTATCAAGGCAATCGTAGAGGAAATCCTCAAGTTCCCTCAGCATCGTTATTCTGTTGTTCCCGTAGGTCAGGTAATGGTTTCCATATTTCAACTCAGTGTAGGTCACATCACCGCCTGCTTCGACCAATGCATCACGCATCAGAATGGCTTGGCTTTTCGGCACGATCTGGTCGCGCTGGCTTTGGATGAGCAGGACGGGGACAGAAATATCAGCAGCGCGCTGCGCTGGTGAGTTCTCACGAAGCATGGCGCGATCGCCCCAAAGACTGCCAATCATCCGGCGGGTTGAGCGACGCTGCGATGGATTGGTGTTCTTAATTAAGGCGATAAGGTCGGTGACACCGTTAATTGATGCCGCGCATCGATAGAGGTCGGCCTCTTTGATCGTTCCCATCAACGCAGCATAACCGCCATAGGAAGCACCGGCGATGGCGATGCGGTTGGCGTCGGCATGGCCCTGATCGATCAACCACTTTGTTCCATCGGTGATGTCATCTTGCATCGCCTGGCCCCAGGACTGGTTGCCTTGCTCCATGAAGGCCTGGCCATACCCACGGGATCCTCTGAAGTTCATCTGCAGAACACCATGTTGCCGGAACGCGATGAACTGCGCGAGCCAATCGAAGGTTTCAAAGTCGCGGACATTCGGACCGCCATGAGGCAGGACCACAAAGGGAAGATCTTTTGCTTCCTCTAACGTGTTGATGCCCGGCGGCAGGGTGACGAAGGCTGGTATCTCCAGCCCGTCCCGCGCCTTATAGCTGGTGCTGATCACCCGCGCGAGTTCGACACCCTCTAACTCAGGATACTGACCAGGCAATTCGGTATAGCTGTTCGCATCAAAATCAAAGATGATCACTCGTTCAGGACGACTTCCGGCCTGAACAACATAGCCGGCCGCCGTTTCATCGGGGGTGATCGTGATCATGTCAGCAAGATCAGCATCGAGAGAGCGTTCGATGAGACGTGTCCGGCTTTCTTCCTCCCCCTGTTCCAACCAACGGATCCGAATGCGCGTGTCCGCGTATTTGACGCCCACCACCTGCCCATCCGACGGGCGTTGGACGATGCCGTAGAGGTCTGATGATGGGTCGTGATAGATGCGCTCTACAAAATCACCCGACTGGATATCAAAGAGATAGAGGGCGACTGTATCTGTTTCGTGGTTCGAGCCCACATAGGCGTATCGTTCGTCTTGAGGAAATCCGTACACATCGAAGAAGATGTTCTCGTTTGTCATCCGCCGCGTGATGTTGCGCCAGCCGCCATTGGCCTTCTTGAGCGACCAATTTAACCGACCATAGGATCCTACCTTGGCTCTCCCTCGAATGTGGCCATCCTGAGTCGCTACGTAGCCAACAATCCGCGTTTGAGGTTTTATCACGACCTCGTGTTGGCTCGGATCGTTGAGGTTGATCTTATAAACCCCATTCCCCTTGTAGAGATCCTCCGCATACATGACCAAGATATGGTCTGGATCGTCGGGTAACCAGGCAACCACGTTGTCCTTGTCAATGATATCGTTGAGTTCGTCGGGAAAAAGGCTTCTTATTTTGTCCTCACCTGGTGCCCTGGTGATCAATCCACTCAAGCCCCAATAGGCTGCCATTTGGCTCCTGTAGGAAACAAGTCCGATCACCAACAAGTCGTCACGCTTCCAATAGAATTTGGAAATCTCGAGGCCAGGCTCCATCTCCCACGTATCGGTCATGCGGTTTTGCTGCAGGTCGAAGATTTGCAGACCGTGGATGCCGTCTTCATAGAAGTTGGCAGCCACCATGTCTCCATTCGGTGAGACTTCTAGCGCAGTGAAGGGCGGTGTACGACCAAAAGCGAACGTCGCGCTAAAGGGTGCGGCGAAAAGCGAGGCGGCGGCAACCAAAGACAACATCGTTAGTCTATTCCTGGCGTATAATGACAATCAACCGAGATGAGTGATCGGAGAAGGAATAGGCTGGCGCTTTGCATGGCGTTGGACACAGCTTAATTCCGGCGGCAATTGTCCATGAACCCGCCAATGGCCCGGAGGGCGGTGATGCGATTGTTACCGACACTGAGGAAGTGATTGCCTTCTGGCAGCTCGATCAACTCTGACTGACCGCCGGCACGCTTGAGCGCGTTGTGCATGCGCCTTGAATGAGAAGCGGGAACAACGCGATCGTCTTCGCTCGCGATTAAAAGAACGGGAACGGAGATTTTCTCCGCGTGGAACCGCGGAGAATTTTCGCGGAGCATTGTCCGGTCACGCCATAAGTGGCCGATGTGGTTGGTTCTGTAACGACCATCGACATAATCACGTGCGTCCTCAATGACTTGTGGCAAGCTTGAGACGCCATTAATCGCAATGGCGCAGCTGAAAAGATCGGGTGTCTTCACCGCACCCATCAGGGCAGCATAGCCGCCATAAGAAGCCCCGATAATAACCATCTGGCTGTCGTCAGCATAGCCCTCTTTGATCAGCCATTGAGCACCATCGGTGATGTCGTCTTGCATTGCTTGGCCCCACTGACGGTTCCCCGCATCGACGAACTCTTGTCCGTAGCCTGTTGATCCGCGAAAATTCATCTGAAGAACCCCGTAACCATTATGGGCGAGGTATTGCGCGAGCCAATCAAAGCCGACGTAGTCTCGCGCGTTTGGCCCGCCATGGGGAAGCACCATAAAGGGTAGTTTTCGCGCCGATTCAAGATTGGGGACACCGGGCGGCAGCGTAATGAATGCCGGAATCGAGAGGCCATCCCTTGCCTTATAACTTGTGGC
>JBCCBY010000057.1:0-13523 GCA_039033795.1 Pseudomonadota bacterium
GTGATAGGTCCTGATCTTATTTTGGGAAAGATTTTCAGGAACCCGTTTTTCTGGCCGACTGATGCTCATCGATCCATCGAGCGGGTTCGCCCAAAGCTTTGGTGGCGGGGCTGCAATCATCGATGGTGATAGCGCGTTGATCCCTTTTGGTATGATGACGCCTGAGCAAGTTGCAGCAGCCGTTGCTGTGGCGTCTGAACCCTTGGCGCCCACCGAACTGGCGGTTTTGCGGGGCTTGATGCGCCGGCAGAGCCCAGCCGCAAAAGGTTTCCGTCCGTATGCGGGTGTTGCGCCGAGCTTATCGTCGGTGATTGAGGCTTGTCATCATCGGGCAGAAAACAGCGATTATGGCGGCGCGGCGCGGATCCTTGCCGCAAAGCTCAGTGTCGCTGCCCATGACCCGCGCTTGCGCGCCTTTTTCAGCGAAGCCGCTCTGGCTTTGTCCGCAGCCGATGTGCTCCAGACAGTGTTCCGTTTGCCCGACGGCCGTCCGCCGATGAGCGTGTTGCAACTTGGCGGCCTTGATGACGACGTGCGTCCGATCATGGCAGCGGTGGTGGTGGACCTTGCAAGACAGCTGAGCACGATGGCGGGTCAACAGATTCCGCTGATGATCGGTATCGATGCAGCAGATCGCCTGCTTGATGAAGACACAGGCCCGCTGTCGGATGTTTTGTCGCGACCGTCCTTGGCAGGTCTAGGGCTTTGTCTTGAAGCGAGAAAAAAGTCGTCCTTGCCGCAAGCCTGCCTGGACCAAGTGCATATGGTTATGCATCATTCAGGCCATCAAGGTGCTGATGAAGTGCAGCCAGCGCGTATCAACGACAATGGAAAGCCGTTTGTCGACGAGGTGATGATCAGTCGACTAAAACCTTCTGCATGCCCTCAATCAGGTGTGGGTCATGGAGAAACAGTGCCGCCATCCCAAGGGGATTTGCTTGCCACCATCCTCGACGCTTGGCACGGAACGACCGCGCGTTAGGCCTTCTCGGCTCCCGCCATCATCAGTGCTGCGCGTTCACAGGCTGCAACAAGGGTCCCGTCTTGTTTGAAGAGTTCGTGTTGGAACGTCACGACGCCTTGTCCAGGGCGGGACTTCGATGGCCGTACCCCGACAACTGTCGTCTTGGCACGGACAGTATCACCGTGAAACAGAGGGGCGGGAAACCGCACCTTCTCAAACCCTAAATTCGCGACGGTGGTGTTGAGCGTTGTGTCATTCACGGTCATGCCAACCAGAAGGCCGAGCGCAAACAGGCTGTTAACAAGTGGCTGGCCGAACTCTGTTGCGGCGGCTTTGTGATGATCGATGTGGAGGGGTTGAGGGTTCATCGTGAGAAGAGAGAACCAGGTGTTGTCGGCTTCGGTGACCGTCCGTGTCCATTCATGATCGAAGACTTGGCCGTCTTCAAAGTCTTCAAACCAAAGGCCTGGCATGGAGAATCCTATCGTTGCGGTGTGAGCTTGATTTCAAAGAGCGAGGGCCAATTTTTACCGGTCACAAATATCCGTCCGGAATTCTCTTCATAGGCGATGCCATTGAGAACATTGCGAAGAGGCTCATCTCGTTCTGACCGCGGATATAACCGACTAAGGTCAGCTGTGGCGGTTACAACGCCGGTTTTGGGGTCAATGCGGACGATCCAGTCTTGACCATACACATTGGCCCATATTTGTCCGTCGATGAATTCGAGTTCGTTGATCAGCCTAAGGGGTTGACCGCTCATCGTCACTTGCAGACGACCGATCTCCGAATAATCCGCGGGATCGATGAACCGGAGAAAGGATGTACCATCACTCATAATGAGGCGTTCACCATCATAAGTGAGGCCCCAACCTTCGCCAGCATAGGTGAAACCAGCGGTTTGCTTCAGGGTTTCAAGATCAAAAACAAAGCCTTGGCCAGCTTTATAGGTCAGCGTGACAAGTTGATCATCCACAAGCGCCGTGCCCTCACCAAAAACATCGTCGGGCAGATCAATCTGTTTCCAGGCTGAACCAGTCCGCATATCGATCTTCCGCAAACGGGAATATCCTTCTAGGCCTGTGCTTTCAATCAGCACACCATCAGCAAAGAGAAGTCCTTGCGTGAAGGCATCGGTCTCATGAGGGAAGGTGTTCACGACTTCGATATCAAACGCCTCTGGCGTTGTGATCGTCTGTGCCATGAACGTAATGCCAAGAAGAAGAACACTAGTTAGCATGCTGTGATGATCCGTCGTGGAGGGGAACGTCAATGCTCATTGTGGTGCCTGCCCGACCGCGCGCGACGTTCATCGTGCCTTCAACACCTTTGAGCAGTGACCGCACGATGGACGCACCCATCGTGTTGCCCTGTGGCCAGTTGATTTCTTCGGGAAGCCCAATGCCGTCGTCCATCACTTCTAACCGCATGACGCCGCCGGATAGCTGTTTGAGGCTCACCTGCACCAATCCTGCTGCGCGACCAACAAAGGCGTGCTGGAAGGCATTGGTGATGATTTCGGAGCTTAAAAGCCCAATCCGGGCTGCGGTCTCGACCGACACAAAAAAGCTCTCTGTGTTGATGTTAAGTCGAATGTTCTCCCGCCCTTCGAGATGGCCAATGGTGGTCGCGATGCGGGAAACATATGCGCCCATGGGGACCGCCGTTTCGTTTTCGCTCTTGTTCATCTCTTGATAGAGAAGTTGAAGGGTCTCCACCCGGTAGGCGAGGGCTGCGTAGTCGACAGTGGGCATGCCTTCGTCTGCCTTTTGCGACTGGAGGCGGATCATCGAGACCACCATCTGAAGATGGTTTTTTACCCGGTGCTGAATTTCCTTAAGCTGCCGTTCGACGCGTTCGCGGTCGACGCTATGCGCCTCCGCATCGCGTTGAAGACCGAGGAATGCGGAGAGATGACCTTCGTCGTCAAAGATCGGCTCGATAAAGAGCTCGTTTTGAAACGTCGTGCCATCCGCCCTTTGATTGCTGATGATGCCGCGGTGAGAGCGTCGTTCCGCAATGGCGTCGCGAATGGCGCGCACCTCTTTCGGATCCGACCCTTCACCTTGCAAAAAACGACAATTGCGCCCGATCGCGGCGTCGGCTGCGTAGCCAGTGAGCCGTTCGAACGCCCGGTTCACATAAACGATCGGGTTGTCGTCGATGTTCGGGTTGGTCAGGACAAAGGCGATGGGAAAACGTTCAAACGCTTTTACCTTAAGTCGTTCAAGCGTGTTCTGATCCATCACCACGTTCCTCTGCGCCACTGTTGGCGCAAGACGATCATCTCCTCCCACACAAGGACGTCACTTCCAACTGTGCCCTTATCACAATCGCACAGCGAACGGGTCAGGTGAGGGCAGCGCAACGGATTTTGAGCCAGTCAGCGTCGCCGTCTGGCAGCAGCGGTGAAATCTTGGCGGCCACCTCGGCGTGATAAGCGTCAACCCAGCGGCGCTCTTCTGGAGTGAGCATGGCGGTGATGATGAGCTCTCTCTCGAGGGGCGCCATGGTGAGGTTCTCAAACCCCATCATCGGCCGTTCACCCCCATCGATGGGCTCCTCTTGGGTCACAAGCACAAGGTTCTCAATCCGAATGCCATAAGCGCCCTCCAGGTAATAACCGGGTTCATTGGAGCAGATCATGCCCGGCTCCAACGCTTGGGCGATCGGATGCTTCGAGATCTTTTGTGGTCCTTCGTGGACGGATAGATAACTGCCAACCCCGTGGCCTGTGCCGTGATCATAGTCGAGACCCTTTGCCCAGAGAGGCAAGCGCGCAAGTGCATCGAGTTGATGGCCCGATGTGCCCTTTGGAAAACGCGCAACGCCGAGGCCGATATGTCCTTTCAGCACCAAGGTGTACCGTTCGCGCATGTCTTCGCTTGGCGTGCCGATGGCGATGACACGGGTGATATCCGTCGTCCCATCCTTATACTGACCACCCGAATCGATAAGGAACAGCTCACCCGGTTGCATCGCGCGGTTTGTCTCGGTGGTGACCCGGTAGTGGGCCATGGCCCCATGGGCCCCTGATCCAGTGATCGAGTCGAAGCTAATATCCTCAAGCTCGCCTGTTTCGCGCCGGTAGGCTTCAAGCTTTTCGGCGGCAGCGATCTCTGTCACGGTTCCGCTCGGCCCTTCTTCGCTCAGCCAACGAAGAAACCGCACCATGGCCGCGCCGTCGCGGAGATGGGCTTGCCGCGCACCCTCTTGCTCTGATTTGTTTTTAATCGCTCGGGGGAGGGCGCAAGGGTCTTCGGCACGAAGAACGCGCGCGCCTTCATCCTCGAGCGCTCGGACATAACCAATGGGCGTAAGAGCTGGATCAATCAAGACACTGGATTTTTTATCACCCAGCTCTTTCAAGCGCGCATCGAGTGCTGTTTCTGGTTGGATGCCGACACTGTTGCCCAGATGGGGAGGCAGCTCGTCGGTGACCTTACGTGGATCGAGGAAGAGCTCAGCCGATCCATCGGAAAAAATCAGGGCACGGCCAAGAGGAATAGGGGAAGCGTGGACATCACCGCCACGAATATTGAAAAGCCAAGCAAGCGAAGAGGGAGCGGTCAGGAGCGCAACATCGGCGCCGGCGTCGCCGACGTCAGCGCCAATCCGTGCACGTTTGCTGCTGGCCTCCTCTCCTGTAAATTCGATGGAATGTGGACGCACTGGCGCTAGGGGCGCATCGGGTCGATCCGCCCACGCTTCATCTATTGGGTTGGATGGTGTTGGGACCAGCGAAAACCCAGCCTTGGTGGCTGCTGTTTTGAACGGTTTGAGTGATCCCTCGGAGAAAAGCATGGGATCAAAGCCTATGCTCATGCCCGCTGCTGTGTGCTCAATCAGCCACGCGGTTGGGGTTTGGTCGTGGGTCATCACGCGTTCGAAAACGTCGCCGTCCACTTGGTCGGGCAATTGGACAGCATAGCGGCCGTCGGAGAACACAGCTGCTCTCTCCATCATCACAATGCCGAAGCCAGCCGACCCAGAAAATCCGCTGACCCATAACAGCCGTTCATTGCAGACAGGAAGGTACTCGTTCAGGTATTCATCATCATGCGGAACAAGAAAGCCGTCAAGGCCCTGATCTTGAAGGCGTGCCCTTAGAAGAGGGACATGCTTTGCGCCAAAGGAGCGGTCAGACAGGGGGTCAAAGCTTTGAAACATGAGCGGTCTCCTACCGAATTGGACAGGCGGATTTAGCCATAAATGCGCTCAGGTAGCCAGGTGGCAAATTCTGGCCAGAGGGCGATGACCACAAGCATAGCGATCTGAATGCCGACAAAGGGCATGGCGCCCCTGTAAATCGCGGTGGTGGGCACCTCTGGCGGGGCCACACCGCGCAGATAGAAGAGCGCAAACCCAAAGGGTGGCGTCAGAAAACTCGTTTGCAAGTTGACCGCCATCAAAACGCCGAGCCACACCGGATCAACCCCGGCCATAAGGAGCGGCGGCGCCACCAAGGGGACAACCACCAGCGTGATCTCGATGAAATCGAGAAAGAACCCAAGGACGAACATCACCACCATGACCGCAACCAAAGCGCCCAGCACACCGCCGGGTGCGGCTGATAAAGCGCTCGCCACGGTGTCGTCACCCCCAAGGCCACGAAAGACGAGGCTGAAGAGAGCCGCACCGATGAGGATCGTGAACACCATGCTGGTGACTTCCGTCGTCCGATGAAGGACATCCCACAAGCAGTCTTTCCATAAGGACCAGACCGAGGCGAGTGTTCCTGCGGCGAGGACGCTCGTTGCCATCAGGGCAAGGATGATTGCAATCCTGTCGGGCAGCGCAGCCTCCCGCCCCAGACGGAGGTCAAACTGGCTCACGAGAACAATCAGCGCCACGGCCGCAGCAAGACCAGCGATCGCAAGCTGGCGCGCGCGACCCGAAGCGATCGCCTTTTTGCTGCCCGCGATCAGTGCGGCACCGACGGCGCCAATCGCGCTTGCTTCAGTCGCCGTGGCCGCTCCGGTCAGGATCGAACCGAGAACAGCGACGATAAGCAGAAGTGGTGCCGGTAGCGTTTTGATCGCGGCGGTGAACCCTTCTTGCAGGCTGTAGCGATCTTCCGACGGTACCGCGGGGCTCATCTGTGGTCGGAAGACAGCGACCACACCCAAATAAGCAAGATAGATGACCACCAGCATCAACCCAGGCAGGAGCGCTCCTGCAAAAAGGTCGCCGACCGAGATCGGCTCGGGCGAGAAAATGCCTTGGCTGATCTGTGCCTCTTGGTAGGCGTTGGACATCACATCGCCCAGCAAAATCAGCACGATCGATGGCGGGATGACCTGCCCAAGGGTTCCCGCCGCCGCAATCGAACCAGAAGAGAGGGCAGGCGAATACCCGCGCTTTAACATGGTGGGAAGGCTGAGAAGTCCCATGGTGACGACCGTCGCACCGACAATGCCCGTGGATGCAGCAAGGAGCGCACCGACCAGCATCACGCCAATGCCCAAACCACCGGGCATCGGGCCAAACAGCCGCGCGGTTGTCTCGAGCAGTTCTTCAGCGAGCTTCGCTCTTTCCAAGATCACGCCCATCAAAACAAAGAGCGGAACCGCGAGCAACACCTGGTTCTTGATGATCCCAAAAATCCGTATGGGGTAGGGTTCAGTGATGAAGGTGACATCAAACACCCCCATGGCAAGGCCGAGCAGGCCAAAAAAGAGTGCCGTGCCAGCCAGTGTGAAGGACACGGGGAAGCCCGAAAGGATCAACGCGCACAGCGCGATCACCATAGCAATATCGAGCCACGTCGCACACGCACAAAGGCAAAGAATAACCTCGTCTATCATGCCGTGACGCGCAGCCTTCGGACCAGGTCTATCATACGAAGCTGCGCCGCCAGTAGAAGCAACGTGGCGAAGGCAGGAATCATGGATTTCAACAGAAAGACTGCGTGAATTCCCGACGGTTCTTGACTGCGCTCAAGCTGCATCCAACTGGTGACGACATAATCCCAGGAGACCAGTATAATAAGTGCACTGACAGGTATGATAAAGAAGGTCATTCCCGCAAGATCAACGATCTGCTGTCGGCGCTCCGTCAACTTCCCATAAAAAATATCAACCCGCACATGTCCTTCAGAGAGAAGCAGGGCGCCTGACGACAAGAGAAACATCGCGCCAAAAAGATAAAGCGTGCTTTCTTGTAGCCAAATGAAACTGACCGAGAAAACGCTTCGAAGGACGACGACACTCACTTGTACCAGCATCAATATTAAGACGCAGACGGAAGAAAGAGTAAACGCACCCTTCACGATGCGGGTGAGCCACGGCTCGATCACCTTGGCGTGGCCAAGGGCTGCCGCCGGCAAGGGTGCAAGGATAAGGCACAACGCGGCGATAGGGAGAAGGAAATCACCCATGGCCTTAATTGATCAGTCTTTGGCGCGCTTCGATAAAGGCGGCATCGCTGATGGTCGTCCAGCGCATCGTATCCCTCAATGTACCAACATAGCTGTCATGGATCTCGCGACCAATTTGTGAACTTTCAGCGATCTCATCGAGCACGTCCTTGGTCTTCTCCGCCAACAAGCTGATCACATCAGCAGGCAGCGGATTGAGTGTGACGTCTTGCTCTTCGGTCAGGACACGCAGCGCTTCTGCGTTGCGAATGGTGTAGGTCCCAATGGATTCATGGTTGGCCGCGCGCGCAGCCGCGACAAAAATCGCCTGCTCTTGGGAATTGAGGCTCTGCCAAAGGTCAAGGTTCATGCCGCCGGCCAACTGTGCGTTGGGTTCGTGGAAACCTGGCCAGACATAATATTCTGCTTCCCGATAAAAACCCATCGCGAGGTCGTTCCAAGGCCCGACCCATTCCGTGGCATCAATCGCGCCGGACTGGAGGGACTGGTAAAGCTCTGAACCGGGAAGAACCACAGGACTTGCGCCAGCCCTGCGCATCACCTCTCCTCCCATGCCCGGCATACGAATTTTCAGGCCCCGGAGGTCGTCAACGCTCCGCAATGGTTTCTTGAACCATCCGCCCAGCTGGTGACCCGAATTGCCCACACCAAAGGGTTTGATCCCAAAGGGCGCTGCCAGACGATCCCAGAGCTGTTGGCCACCTCCCGCTTCGAGCCAGCCAATCTGCTCAATCGCTGTCATCCCGAAGGGAACCGCCGTGAAAAAGGGATAGGCTTGGGATTTTGACGTCCAGTAATAGTCCGCGCCATGATAGAGGTCCGCAGCACCGCTGACCACGGTGTCAAAGACGTCAAAGGCACCGACCAACTCGCCGGCGGAAAAAATTTCGATGTCAATCGCTCCGCCTGAGAGGTCGCGCACGAAATCCGTCCAGCGGGTTGCCGCGTCGGCCAGCCCTGGGAAGTCCTTGGGCCAGGTGGTCACCATTTTTAATTGGCGCGGCGTGATCCCGTTGCTCGTGATGTCCGGTGCGACGGCGGCGCAGCGTTCAGCGCAATCGCATGCCGCCAAAGCAAGCGGTGCAGCGAGAGCGGCAGTTTTTAAAAAGTTGCGGCGAACCTTATCGGTCACGTGTGGCCCTGCTTGTTTGGGTGGTTTCCTCAGAAGCCACACTCTGGCGAGGCTTGTCGCCCACGTCTACCGGAGGACGCGCCAATCCTCTGCGCAGACGCATCTGGCCGAAGGATGTTTTGCCGTTGTTTGCTACTTACCGGGGCGCAGCATCGTCGCGGCGCGTGCCTTGCGATCAACCCAAACGGCAGCCATCGCCTTGGGGAGAAGTTCATCCATCATCTCGCGGCCCGTCGCTTTTTTGACAGCGCCCCCCACCGCCATCAGGCGGAAAGGATAACCGAGCACAATGGCTACGGCATAGATGGGACGAACCAGGATGTTTTTCTTCGTCGCACTCAATCGCGTGGCGGAGCGGCCGTTTTCCCGCACTTGGTCGAGCACATCTTTTTTGTCCTCGGGTTCGGCCAGAACGACACGCGCTTCGACGGCGTTGCCGGTGCGGTGTCCGCGGTCTTCTAAAGCGCGGACAAGCTGTCGACTGCGGAAGGACTGACCAAGATCTGGACCCAGATCTTCGAGCGCCTCTCGTTTGAACACCATGGTGTCGGCGCTTCTCATTTTGCCCATTTGCCGGTCCGCGATATCGAGCAAGAAGGCCGTCCGGGCCCATGGGTTCAAGGGGTCTGCGTTTCCTTGCTTGACCATGATTGCACTCAGGCGCGGTGCTTGGGTGAAGGCAAGCTGGCACTCCAGCGCCCAATCATCCGCGGGCTCCGTGCCAGGGCTGAGAAATGCAACGAGCTCGCAGTCGGTTTCTTGCAGGGCTTCGAAAATTGCCAGATCCATTTGCTCAGGATCTGCAGGCAGTGTTCGGAGCCGAACAGAGCCCATGCCTGCGGCCACGTTGAGAGCAGCAATCGTCCGCATGCGCTGCGCGCCGATGGGATCGTCGAGCAAAAAGCACAAAATTCCGCCGGACGATGGCGTGTCGGCGACCTCGTGATCGATCTCGGCGGCAGTGTCTTTGCTGACGTCGTCATGCTCTACTTGATCATAATACGGACTGTCATCGAGATCAAAGTCGTCTGTAACGGGCGCATCGAAGATATTGGACGCTTGGCGCAGCCGCTCAATAGGGGAGGCGTCGGCGTCCTCAAGCACTGGCGGTTCGTCACCGGGATCAGCATAGTCACTCGGCGGCGCCACGGTGCGCATGTCCTCTTTCTCGTCCGCTTTTGTGCGCGAGAAGAGATCAGCCAATCCGTGGTCCTTTGCCATAAGCCTATTTCCCGGTTCGAAAATGCATCACGTCGCCGTCCTGCACGACGTAATCCTTACCCTCGATCCGTTGCTTTCCTGCTTCTTTTGCGCCGACTTCGCCATCAAACTGAACATAATCTTGGTAGGAAATCGTTTCGGCCCGAATAAAACTCGTTTCAAAGTCGGTATGGATCACGCCGGCAGCCTCAGGCGCGACAGCCCCCCGCTTCACCGTCCACGCCCGAGCCTCTTTTGGACCTGCGGTGAAATAGGTTTGCAACCCCAAAAGATCGTAACCGGCGCGAATGAGCCGGTGAAGACCTGGTTCTTCAAGCCCGATTTCTTGAAGAAACTCAGCTGCTTCATCGTCTTCAAGCGTTGCGAGTTCGGACTCGATTCGGGCAGATATCACCACCGCAACCGCGCCTTGTGTCTCTGCTTCGCGGGACACCCGGCCCGAATATGCGTTGCCTTGGCTGGCGTTGTCTTCGTCGACATTGGCGACAAAAAGCACAGGCTTTGTGGTGAGAAGCTGAAGGCCGCTCCAGGCTTTCTCCTCAGCAGGCTCGATCTCCGCGACGCGGGCAGGGCGGCCTTCGCGCAGTGGCACTAGGGCTTTATCCACAAGCGCCAGCGTCTCTTTTGCTTCTTTGTCTTGGCCTTTGGCTTTCTTCTCCAAATTAACGCGGCGCTTCTCCAAACTCTCAAGATCAGCCAGCATCAATTCGGTTTCAACCGTCTCATAATCAGCCACCGGGTCGATGCGGCCCTCCACATGGGTGATGTCATCATCGTCAAAGCAGCGCAGCACATAGGCGACCGCGTCGACCTCGCGAATATTGGCCAAAAACTGATTGCCAAGCCCCTCACCCTTTGATGCCCCGCGCACGAGCCCTGCAATATCGACGAACTGCAGGCGCGACGGAATTATCTCCGCTGAACCGGCGATCCTTGCTAGTTTTTCCAGGCGCGGCTCAGGCACCGCCACATCACCGACATTGGGTTCGATGGTGCAAAAGGGATAATTGGCGGCCTGTGCTGCTGCTGTTTTGGTGAGGGCGTTGAAGAGGGTCGACTTCCCCACATTGGGGAGACCGACGATGCCGCATTTAAAACCCATAAATTTCAGACCGTTTCTTGTTGTGAGCTTAAATCACCATAGGCGACAACGAAAGCCATTTGCTGCATTGCAGCAACGGGGTTACTGAACAATGCGAGACATGAAGCGGCTCGCATTTTCTTCTGATGGTGGAAGAAGTTCGCCAACATGCTGACCAATTCCTTGCAGCATCTCGCCAAACCATCCCTCGCGCTCTTCTTTGGCAAAGTCACGCAGGACATGCGCGGTCACCGCATCCTTATGCCCCGGATGGCCAACGCCAACACGAACCCGCCAAACGTCCGGCGAAAGATGCGCGGCAATCGATTTCAGCCCTCTGTTGCCCGCCAGCCCGCCGCCTTCTTTGACCCGAAGTTTGCCCGGGGAGAGGTCGATTTCATCATGAACAACAATGATGTGATCGGGCTCGATCTTATGAAAGCGCGCCGCCTCTTGGACTGCTCGTCCAGCGTCGTTGTAGAAGGTCTGGGGCTTGAGCAAAACCACGCGGTGATCGCCGATCCTTCCATCGGACACGAGGCCCTGAAACTTCGCCTTGAACGCAGGAAAGCTGTGGGCCTCAGCGATCGAGTCCACCGCCATGAAACCAACATTATGCCGGTTTCCAGCGTATTTGGTGCCAGGGTTGCCAAGACCGATGAAAAGAAACATGGGAATGCTCTCAAGCCTATGTCTGTCGTCAGGGGAACCCTGGTTTTGGGTGACGGGCACGATCCTCGCTCTTATCTTGTATCATCAGGGGTCCTTGGGGGACGAATTGTGACGAAAACGCCGCCGCTTCAAAAAATGCATCGAGGATGGGCCCGGCCGCGCAGCCGTTCGTTTCCGGTGGTGCCACGGGATGATGAGGGCAGCGCGGCTGCGTTGCGGCAGGACGATATCCTTGATGGGCACGTGCTGTCGATGGAGCTGGCTGAAGGAGAGGTCGGTTTCGTTCGGCGCTCATCCCTTATTTATGCGGGTGGTGAGTTTGCCCTGAAGACCCGCCGGATTGCGTCAAAGGCGGTCCCTGTGCTCGGAATCTTCTCCGGTCAAAACCTTTGGGCGAACCGGTTTGAGGCTGAAACCCCCACAACGCTTGTGGCGGGGCGCGACTACCATGGCACCGTGCTGGGGATGGATGTGCGTGAAGAGGAGCCTGTTTGGCTGCAGCCGGCCCTCTATCTTGGCCATCGGGGGGCGCTCGATTTTACGGTGAAGCGTGTCGCGCGCCGCGAATTTTGGACACTGACGCGGGTCACGGGGGAAGGCACGGTGTGGATCAAGGCGCCCGGGCGAAGCTTTCGCAAGCCGCTCGATACCGAGACGTCAGTCGTCGTCGACACCAATTACGTGGCCGCTGTCCGGGGCGACTTCTCCGCCGACGGGCGCGTGTTCACACGGGGCCAATACCTCAGGAGCGGCGAGGCAGAAAACGTTAGGATCAGGGGCCGGGGTGATGTGCTGATACAAACCGAGGTGCCGATCACCGCAGGTGGCGGCGGGGGGCCATTAGGCTACCTTCTTGATTTGTTTATCTAACAACCAATTAGCGTGCGTCGCCCAGGTTCCGAGAAATGAGCTCCGGACGGCCCTTCACAGCATCGATATAGGCGCGCAGCTCCAGGTCTTCATTGGCTTGCGGGACCGGCGCATCAAGGGACACAGAAAGAGCGCTTGGCGCCCCATGGCGCGGCTGGCCGAGCCATTTCTCAACCGTCGATTGGAAGACCGCCAAATTGGTCAGGAAGGTTCCTTCTGTGATGCCGTAATCGGCAATCAGGTAGCGCGAGAGGATGGTGTAGCCCTCGGACGTGAAGGCGGTGGTTGCCGGCGTCTGCTCGTTAAAGCCGTTGATCGCCATGGGCGGTGCGATTCCGTCGATCACCGCATACATCAAAAGACCCGAGCAGTCAGGCGCGCAAACCCGCGGCCGCATGATGACAGCGGTTGAGCCGTCTCTGACAACCAGCGAGTCAGCCCCGGAAATGGTCGCTTGTTCGACGATAAAGCCCGCATTGTGGACGACCTTGGACACCGTTTGGTGGTTCACATCGCTCATGACCTTGCGCGGTGTGCGGGTCAGAACGTCGGACTGAGCGGAAGCCGTTGCCGTAAGGGCGAGAACAACAAAAATCGTGCGCAGCATGGCGACCCCATCAAGCTTTTAACGAGAGGTTAAAGTGAGGCGGCGCTGGCGGCAAGGATCGATTTCAACGGGCCTTAGGCGGTTGTGGTCGGCTGAACACCCAGGTGGCCTCGTTCGAAAGCGCCGCTTGGAAACGGTAGCCACCTCTGTCGAAGTCTTTAAGGCCTTGCGGATCATCAATCCGCTCATCAACCGCGAAACGCGCCATCATCCCGCGTGCAACCTTCGCAAAGAGACCAAGTGTTTTGAGCTGGCCGTCTTTTTCTTCCTTGAATTGACACGTGATCACGGGCGCACGGAGGCCTTTAACGGCTTTAAAGTACTCGTTTGATGCGCAGTTGATGAGCGGGGCACCGCCAAGTTCTTGGTCCAGCGCCTCGGCAATCCGACTGCCCCAGAAATCATAAAGGTTCTCACCGCGGCGCGTTTTCAGGCCCGTCCCCATCTCCAGTCTGTAGGGTTCCATCAAATCGAGCGGCCGCAACAAGCCGTATAGTCCTGACAAGATGCGAACCCTTTTTTGGGCGGCCTTGAGCCCGGCTGCATTGAGCGAGCCTCCATCAAACCCGCGGTAAACATCGCCGTTAAATGCCAAGA
>JBCCBY010000058.1:0-13404 GCA_039033795.1 Pseudomonadota bacterium
CTCTGGTCGACAGGGTGATCCGGGTACAACCAAATTCTACCTTTCTCTCGAAGATGACTTGATGCGGATCTTCGGTGCAGGAATGGAGAAGATGCTGAACCGGTTTGGCATCAAACCCGATGAGTCCATCGAGCATCCTTGGTTCACCAAAGCTGTTGAAAACGCGCAGAAAAAGATCGAGCAGCGCAATTTCGATATACGTAAAAACGTCCTCAAATACGACGATGTGATGAACGATCAGCGCAAGGCTGTGTTCGAGCAACGGATCGAATTCATGGACGTACCGGACGTTGCTGAGATCATCGGTGACATGCGCGAAACGTTGATCGAAGATGTTGTGAGCTTCCGCATACCAGAACGCAGTTACGCAGAGCAGTGGGACATTGATGGCCTCACGGATGACCTCAAACAGATCTTTGGCTTGGACTTACCCATCGCCGACTGGGCTGCTGAAGAAGGTGTGGCGGATTCCGAAATCACCGATCGGGTCCGCGCCGCGGTCGACGAGCAGTACACGAAGCGAACAGCAGATTTTGGCGAGGACACAACCAAGCGGATTGAAAAAGCGATCCTTCTCCAAACCATCGACAGAAACTGGCGTGAGCACCTGCAGCAACTCGATCACCTGCGTTCGGTCGTGGGACTACGCGGCGTTGGCCAGCGGGATCCACTGAATGAGTTCAAGACCGAAGCGTTTGCTTTGTTCCAAACCCTGCTCGACGGCCTCCGCCGCGATGTCACCCGTAGCCTTTACCATGTGGAGGTTCGCCGACCCGAAGCGCCAAAGGTGGACGTCGAGGAAGCAAAACGTTTGATCGCTGAACTTCAAAAAAAGGGTCAGCTCAATCCCGACCAGTTGAAAGCCACACATATCGATCCGTTGACCGGCGAGAATGATGCGGCACCGCCGCAAAGCCCGCCTGCGCGCACTTACGGACGATCCACGGGCGCCACAACACTGCGCGCCGCACGCGAGGCCAAGGCCATCGATCCAAATGATCCGTCCACTTGGGGCCGCGTCAGCAGAAACGCGCCATGCCCCTGCGGTTCGGGAAAAAAGTACAAGCACTGTCACGGCCGACCTGATATCGAATCGCAAGCAGCAGAATAAGTCTCGCCCGGGAAAGATCTTACGCGTATGTCCGTGTACTGCTCTTCTTTTTTACAAACACTTGAAGCACGCGGGTTTATCCATCAGGTGACCGACGCAGAAGCGCTCGACAATGCGTTGATGTCGGGAACGTGCACGGCCTATATCGGGTTTGATGCCACTGCGGACAGTTTACATGTCGGCAGCCTGGTACAGATTATGATGCTGCATCACTTGCAGCAAGCTGGACACAGGCCCGTTGTCCTCCTTGGTGGGGGAACCACCAAGGTGGGAGACCCTACGGGCAAAGATGAACAGCGAAAGCTGCTCTCGGACGACGATATAGCCCAAAACATCGCGGGGATCCGGAAAGCTTTCGAGCCCTTCCTCACCTTTGGTGATGGAGAGAACGACGCCATCATGGCCAACAATGATGATTGGCTGTCGGACCTCAGCTATGTGCAATTCCTCCGGGATTACGGGGTCCATTTCACGATCAATCGCATGCTGACCTTCGACTCGGTCAAGCTGCGGCTGGAACGTGAACAGCCGATGACGTTTCTCGAATTCAACTACATGCTGATGCAAGCCTATGACTTTCTTGAGCTAAAAAGGCGTCATCAGTGTTGCCTGCAATTGGGTGGTAGCGATCAATGGGGCAATATCGTCAATGGGGTTGAACTCATTCGCCGATCGGGTGCCACGACCGGCGACGACACCGCAGCATTTGGCTTGACCACGCCGCTTCTGACCACTGCGTCTGGAAAGAAAATGGGCAAGACGGAGAAAGGAGCGGTTTGGCTGAACGCAGATCGTTTCTCTCCCTACGACTATTGGCAATTTTGGCGCAACACAGATGATGCTGACGTCGGCACCATGCTTCGCCGCTTTACGCTTTTGCCGATCACCGAGATTGAAAAGCTCGAGCAACTCGAAGGCGGTGAGGTCAACGAAGCCAAAAAGATCTTGGCCACCGAAACAACCGCCCTCCTCCACGGCCGAAAGGCGGCGGAGGCCGCAGCTGAAACAGCAAGGCAGACCTTCGAGGCGGGCACCGCCGCCGGTATGGATCTGCCCACGCTATCACGCACCCCTGCTGACTTTGAGGCGGGTGCTGCGCTTTTTCCTTTGTTTCAAGAGCTGGGTCTGATCGCCAGCAATGGTGAAGGTCGTCGGCACATCAAAGGCAACGCACTCAAGGTCAACGGTGTTCCGCTATCTGAGGAACGCCATCTGACCGCCGACGATGTTCAGGACGGTGCTGTCAAACTCTCTATTGGCAAAAAGAAACACGGCCTTATCAAGGTCAGCCTATGACCAAGAGGTTGACCTGGCGCGGGGAACGACCCCTCCTCGAAGAAGCGGCATGCGCACTGACCGAATTGATGGAACCGCCGATCGAGGCGACCAGTCTTGTCCGGGACGATGACGTGAGTGGCCCCACCGATCAAGCACCATGGCTTCTCCATGCGTATACTGATCGTGAATTGACGGAGACGATGCTTACGCTCTTGCCAGCAACACTGTCGCCCCCTCAAGAGGAGGAGCTCGACGACATTGATTGGGTCGCCCATAGCCTTGAAGGTCTCGGTATCGTTCGTGCTGGTCCATTTGTTTTGTTTGGGCGGCATGATGCCGATCGCGCAGCAAACGAACGGGGGATCAAGTTACAAGTCGAAGCCAATCAAGCCTTTGGAACTGGGCATCATCCGACCACGGCGGGATGTCTTGAGGCGATGACCTGCTTCGACGAGGATACACCATCAAAGATCCTGGATATTGGCTGCGGATCGGGCGTCCTAGCGATGGCGGCGCGTAAACTGTGGCCAGAGGCGCTTGTGGTGGCCAGCGATATCGACTCGCAATCCGTGGCCATCGCTCAACACAACGCCCACCTCAACCTGGCGCATGATATCCTGTTCGAGACGGCGGGCGGAACGTCAGGAGAGCTGACATCACACGAAGCTCCGTTTGATCTTATCTTTGCCAATATCCTCGCTGGGCCACTCAAGACCTTAGCACCGGGCATTAGAGAGATTGCAGCACCGGGTGCATCGCTCATCCTGGCGGGTTTGCTTGATGAGCAGCAAAACGCGGTGGTCGCATGCTACAGAGCGCTAGGCTTCGAGGTTAAGCAACAATTTGGTTCATCGCGTTGGCCTGCTCTCGTGATGGCGCATATGAACACAGAAAGACAATCATGACGGTGCTCACCACCACGGACGACGTGGCTGCATTTTCCGAGCATGCTCAGTCTGCTCCCTATATAACCGTTGACACTGAGTTTCTCCGGGAGCGAACATATTACTCCCAACTCTGTCTTATCCAAGCAGCAACAGACGACACAGCTGTCATCATCGACCCACTTACCGAAGGCATTGATCTGACCCCATTTCTCAACTTACTCGCCAACAAAAACCTGACCAAGGTTTTCCATGCGGCTCGCCAGGATATTGAAATCTTTGTGAAACTCATGGGGTCGGTACCCTCGCCGCTCTTCGATACCCAAATTGCGGCGATGGTTTTTGGCTATGGTGACCAAGTTGGATACGAACCGCTCGTCCGCTCTTTAACCGGTGTACAGATTGATAAGGGTAGCCGGTTTACTGATTGGTCACGACGCCCACTGACAGACAAGCAACTCGAATATGCATTGGGCGATGTTACCCACCTCCGTGATGTTTATAAGTCTTTGCTCGCTCGGCTCGAAGAAACAGGTCGCGTTGATTGGGTGGAAGAGGAAATGTCAACTCTTCTGAGTCCAGATCTCTATGCCACCGAACCTGAGCATGCATGGCAACGCCTCAAAGTCAGAAACATCAAATCCAAAGAGTTCGGCCCTTTGATTGAATTGGCTGCCTGGCGCGAGGAAGAGGCGCAGACACGAAATGTTCCGCGTGCACGGATTATAAAGGACGATGTTCTCTTTGAAGTGGCGAGAGCGCGGCCGTCCACTGCCCATGACCTAGGACGCCTTCGGTCCGTACCCAATGGTTTTGAACGCTCAAGCAGCGCAAAAGGAATGTTGGAGGCCGTGAAACGAGGCATTGCCATCCCTCGCGATGCGCTTCCGCAGTTTGATAACAAAGCTCGTGAGTCTGGACCACCTGATGTTGTTGAACTCCTTCGTGTACTGCTAAAAAGGCAGTGCGAAACCTATGAAGTGGCACCAAAACTCTTGGCCAGTGCTGCTGACCTTGATGCTTTGGCGCGGAACGATGACGCCGATATCGCAGCCCTCAAGGGTTGGCGACGGGAAGTCTTCGGTGATCTTGCTTTAAAACTTAAGCATGGACACGTGTCACTCGGACTGGAGAGCGGAAGGGTCACTGTTCTTGAGAATGAGCAGGCGTGATCACTTCTGGACGCAGATCAAAGGCGTCGGCGAGCCGATCAAATTCTTTCAGGGCGGCTTCGGCGAAAAGACTGACTGCTGAAGGCTCAATCGTCAGGCGCAAGCTTTTGTCAGTTTTGCTGAGAGCAAAGCCCGAGTTCGACGAAAATGCAGGTCGATTGAGCGCAGCGACCAAACGGTGCGCGTATCCCACTTGAACAGCATACGTTACATCATTGTGGTCAATAAGAGACAAAGGCAAGTCGCGGCCATCCTTTGAAATCGACCCACCAAACCGCGCCAACATCATGACAGCCAAGATCGTCCGCTCTCGATGGTCGATCCCCAAGAAAGGAGTCGCCATCACCAAACTTGCTGCATGCTTCGCACGCTGCTCGGGGTGGGCAAGGCTCGCGCCACGGATCATTTGCGCCGCAGTATATCGAAGTCGTCGCAAGCGTTTCGGCTCCGTAAACAGAGGATCAAGAAACGCCGACACGGCGCTTGGGTCGGGAAGACGGCCGCCTTCTGATCGCTCTGCCAAGTCCTGGGCGAGAGCGAGCAGCGGATCCCCCCTTCTCTCCTCGTCACTCATTCGGTCAAACAACAATCCTTCGCGGACACCGCAGGCGCTGACGATCACCCGTTCAATGGCAGTGTGTTCAATCAAGCAGCGCAGAACAACGGCCGCACCGGGAAGAGTTGGAACTCTTTTTTTCTGGACACCGCTTATTTTGCTGATGACATCTGTATCCTCTGCTTCAGCATAGCGGCATATCTCGAGCATGCTCTCTCGATCAACCGTATAGTGATCAAGAACAGAGATCGGATGTTTGTTCTTCTGAATACTGATTCTCGCAAGTGCACGCCAAGAACCACCCACGATATAGAGGCTTTGCAAATCCGCTTGCCGCAGCCAGGGAACACCCGCAAATGACTTGCGCGCCACCTGGTCGACAGCCGCGAGGTCACCGCGATACTCCGTTAGCATACGTAATGCCCCAACGGGAAGGCTAACCGTTTGATGGACCCTCGCACCGTCGGGTCCCCCTAACCGGCTGAGCTCAAGGCTTCCGCCCCCGAGATCCCCGCCAAGCACTGGACGACTGTCGCGCGCAATCTCATGGGCGCTGCAAAGGATCCCCAACCCCGCAAGGCGTGCTTCCTCATCCCCAGAGATCAGGCGAACGTTGAAACCAGCGGTCCGTGCAACCTCAAGGAATTCGGCTCCATTCGGAGCATCCCGCACAGCAGCAGTCGCAACAACGTCCTCTGACTGGATTTCCTCCGCATCCAAAATTGCACGAAAGCGCCTAAGCGTCGCAATCGCCCGGTTAAACGGCTCGTCACGGAGTTTTCCGGTATCGGGTTCACGATCGCCAAGTCCACAAAGAACTTTCTCATTCACGATACTGATTGGTGCGCGCGGTGGACCAGAAAAGATCACGAGGCGAACAGAATTGGATCCTATATCGACGACAGCACGACGAGGCCAACGCGGAGAATGGGTCACGGCAGGACGGTGAGAACCTCAGGCGATTTCTCGTTCAACGCTGTTCCGCGCCCGGACAAGCTGGGGTTGGTCATGAAGTAGTCATGCACGTTAAACGGCTCTTTCCCGGCTTCCACACCAACTCTTCTGTAGCGGCCATCAGAACCCAATTCCCAGCTCTGGACGTTATCCTTCAGGTTCGCGACCATGATTTGGTTGACGATTTGGTTGTGAGTCGTTTCGTTTGTCACGGGGCACAAAACCTCCACGCGGCGATTGAGGTTGCGCGGCATCCAGTCCGCCGATGAAATAAACACCTTCGCATCATCCGATGGCAAGGGATAGCCTGCGCCAAAGCACACAATTCGTGAGTGCTCCAAATAACGGCCAACGATACTCTTGACCCTGATGTTTTTTGAAAGTCCGGGTACACCAGGCCGTAGGCAACAGATACCGCGGACGATTAGGTCAATCTGCACACCGGCCTGCGATGCCTCATAAAGTTTGTCGATCAAAGGGCCATCGACAAGGGAATTCATCTTGGCCCAGATTGCGGCTGGCTGACCCGCGCGCGCATGAGCGATTTCTTGATCCACATGCTCAACAATCGTGTCCCTCAAGAACAAAGGAGCTATCGCAACTTTCTCAAATTTTTTCGGGGCGGCGTAGCCCGTGACATAGTTGAAAACCCGGGCCGCATCCTGCGCGATGGCCTCATCACAGGTGAAAAGAGAAATATCTGTGTAGACTTTGGCGGTGAACTGATGATAATTTCCCGTTCCCACATGGACATAACTCTTTGTCTCGTCACCCTCTCGGCGCACCACGTAACTCAATTTAGCATGGGTTTTGTAGTCTAAAAATCCGTAGACGACATTGACACCTGAACGTTCAAGAGCACGCGCCCACTGAATATTCGCCTCCTCATCAAAGCGAGCTTTGAGTTCAATCAAAGCCGTGACGTTTTTGCCAGCTTCTGCCGCCTCGATCAGTGCCGCAACAATGGGTGAGTCCTTGGACGTGCGGTAAAGTGTTTGCTTAATAGCGAGCACGTCAGGATCTGCAGCGGCCTGTTTGAGGAATTGGACCACCACGTCGAAATCTTCATACGGATGATGAACCACGATATCCTTTGCCGCGATTGCAGAAAAGCAATCCATGCTATGCTCACGAATACGTTCAGGAAAGCGGGCTTCGAAAGGTGTGAACAGCAAGTCTGGCCGATCCTTTGGGATCATTTCAGACAACTGGGCCATGCCAACAACACCGTCGACAAGCACGATGTCGTTTGGATGAACACCAAGCTTCACACTGACCAAATCCCTGAGTGTAACTGGCATGTCTGCATCCATCGTAAGACGGATGACATCGCCGCGGCGTCGGCGGCGCAGCATGGTCTCAAACTGCCTCACCAAATCCTCAGCTTCTTCGGCAATTTCAATATCACTGTCGCGAATGATGCGGAAGGCACCACGATTGACGATCGTCCGCTCAGGGAAGACATGATGCAAGAAATGCGTGATGGTCTTCTCAAGGCTGACGAACCGCACACGGGCCCGTCCATCAGGCAATTCGGAGGCTGCTGGCAGACGAATAAAGCGGCGCACCTTACTCGGTACAGGGAGGAGTGCGGTTAGAAGGCCGTCGGGACCCTGTAATGCATAACACAAAACGAACCCAAGATTTGGGATGAAGGGAAATGGGTGTGCCGGATCAAGCGCCAGCGGTGTCAGCACAGGGAAGACGTGGGAGAGAAATTCATTCTCTAGCCATTCTTCTTCGTCTTGATGAAGACTTTCTGGTTCAACAAGCTCAACCCCTGCGCCTGTCAGAAGACCGCGCAGATCACTCCAGGTCTTTTGTTGCCGGGTCATAAGAGCGGCGGCGCGCTCGTTGATCTGTTTGAGCTGTTTTCGCGGCGAGAGCCCTTCTTGGCTCAGTGTTGTCACACCGCTTCGTACCTGGCCGACCAATCCCGCCACACGCACCATGAAAAACTCATCGAGATTGTTCGCCGAGATGGAAAGAAACCGCAGGCGCTCCAGCAGCGGGTGCCCGGTGTTTTCCGCCTCCTCCAAAACCCGGTCATTAAAGTCCAGCCACGACAGCTCCCGATTGATGAAACGCTCAGGGCTGTCGGCGGTCATCGCGTGGTCAGTGGACAACGAATCAGTGGGCGAAAGGCTCATGATCTGGTCTCTACATCAAAAAGGTTTCAGCGGCGCGACATGGACCTTTTCCAACATCTGCTGCAACTGCTCACGCCGCGCATGACGCGCATCGAGCTCATCCAGCTCGCGGCAAAACCGGCGCGGTGCGCCGAGGTCACGCGGTAGACGTTCGGCGACAAATTCAAGATCGGTCTCGGACAGACGCTGCCCATGCAGTTTGAGATCAGCCGCCAGCACACTGCGTAAATCTGACTCGCTGGGACGATCGACTTCGACCACGGGTGCAGCGGCAAGGCGTGATCGAAGATCTGGCGGCACCTCGGGCTCTTCCTGAAACCACAGGGTCGGCGGTGATCGCGCTTCGACCACCAAAACACGCCGCTCCACGGCCGAGCTATTGATGAAACCGAACAGCGCCAACGGTGCCAAACCGCGGACATCAAGAGCATCGCAAGCTTGATCCAAAGAGGCAGGGACAAATTCGTCCACGATTCTGGTTTTTCCCGCGCCCTCGGCACCAAACATCACAATGGTGGTGAGCCCGCTGGGTGCTCGAGCGAACCGCTCAGCATGGCGGGCGAGCTGACGCTGAGCGTCTTGTTGAGAGGCGCTCGGCCGAAATGGCGGTGGCCCCTTCAGCCGCGGCAAGAAGGGGAAAGACGCCTGGTGTTCCAAAAGTCGCCTGCCTTAACCGTCGTCGCCGAAGAGATCATCGGGAAGTTCGGGAACATTGGGATCGGCCTGTCTCGTGGTCCCCCCACTTTGCCCGTCAGCATCGGTGTCGCGCCGGCGGAACAAGCGGCCGAGCCCTAAGGTCTGGCCGCGACCTGCCTGCTCATCAATGGTCGGCGCGAGAGGATCAAGCGTGTTTTGTAGCTGCGCCGCCCGCTCTTTCTCTGCCAAATCCCAACGGCCCGAGGCATCACGCCAGAGATCCAGTCCCCGCTGCTCCATGGCCAAGTCAAACTGTTGATCATCGCCGACGACGGTCAACTGAATGATCGCATTTTCGCGGTTAAACACGCCAGGATCGAGGTTTCGGACGAGCGGCGTGCTCTCGAGCGCCGACCGAATCTCCGCCCACTCTTCAAGATCGCCATACCACGCGGTGACTTCAAAGCTGCGCTGGAGGCTGTAATCGACCAGTGTCTGTTGTTTCCATTGACGCGCATGCCGCTGAACCGTGCCCTCCACGGCCCGGCGGGCCAGCGCGGGGAAATCATCATTCGTTCCTCGGAAGAGGCTCTCCGCCACGGTCGTCCCAATCGCCGAGGCCTGCCAGTTCATGCCGATCGCGGGCGGCGTCGCGTTGATCAATTTGACCACGAGGCGGTACTCGCCGTTGACGTCATCGAGCCGTCCAAGAGCGAGGAACACGTCTTCCGCTTGGTAGCGCTTGGCGAACTCCCGCAATGACGCGGCGTTCAAATCGCGCGCTTCTTCCGCGGTGATCGCCTGAATATCGACCACATCGCCAACGGGCAGCTGCATGGGTGTGAGTTCACTGGTGAGCGGTCTTTCCAACCAAGCCCGGGCCCAAGGATTCTTTGCTTCCCAGAGATAAAGCCCCTCCACGGTCTCAAGGACCGGAAGCACCAAGACATCCCTTGCCTGCTCTTCGCTGTAGGGAATCCGCGCGCTCTGCAGCAGCGAGCGGATGGCATCGGGTTTGAACCTAAAGGTGATTTGCGCGCGATAGGTGGTGCCCGACGATTTCTCGTTAAAGACATCAAAGCCTTCTTCAAGCTGGCTCAACTGTGCGCGATCGACCGAAATGGGCTGTTTTTCGCTCACCGGTAAGACACCGACCTCAGCATTTGGGTTGTAGGCCGCATCATAGTCACGCTCGACGACGGGCCGATACGCACCACCATCGCCCAAGACGGGGGCAGGCTCCCCCTCCACCAACCGGGGAAGATAGATCCAGTCCTCCTCCGCAACGATGCGGCGGAGCAGAATATCGAGGGCCGCTTCGCTGCCTTCCCGGCGTGCTTGGTCCTGGGCCAAGGCAGAGGTATCGGCCTCCGCATAAACTGGCACCTGGGGGACGGTGAAAACGCTCTGCGCGAACGCAGCACCCCCGCCGAGAAGGGTGAAAAGAACAAGGGCGAGACGAAGCATAGAGAATTCCAGGGCGCAAACGGCTGCTCATCTCCCCTAGCATCAGGAGCGACGGGATGCGACCGCCAAGTGGTCAGCTCTTTCCTCTTCACGCGCCGACGCCCTGCCCTTAACGGGGGGCTATGACTGATGCCTACAAAGACGCCGGCGTGGACATTGACGCCGGCAATGCGCTTATCGATTCCATCGCCCCTCTGGCAGCATCGACCAAACGCCCAGGCGCGGAGCCGTCCTTGGGCGGTTTTGGCGGCCTGTTCGATCTAAAAGCTGCAGGATTTAACGACCCAATTTTGGTGTCGGGCGCTGACGGCGTGGGCACCAAACTGCTGTTGGCGATTGAAAGCGGTCGCTATCACCCCATCGGCATCGACTTGGTCGCAATGTGCGCCAATGACGTGCTCGTGCAGGGCGCTTTGCCGCTTTTCTTTCTCGACTATTTCGCCACGGGTGCTTTGGCACCTGACGCCGCCGCAGAGGTGATCAAGGGGGTCGCCGAGGGGTGCCGCCAGGCGGGCGCTGCGCTGATTGGCGGTGAAACGGCGGAGATGCCGGGTCTTTACGCACCCGGACATTTCGATCTGGCAGGGTTTTGTGTCGGAGCAGCAGAGCGCGGCGAACTTCTTCCGCTCCAGGAGCAGATGGCCGCTGGTGATTTGCTCATTGCTCTCCCCTCCTCTGGTGCGCATGCGAACGGATTCAGCCTCATTCGCAAGCTGCTCGATGAGCAAGACATAAGCCTAAGCACCAGCACGCCCTTTGGGGGAACATGGTGCGACGTCCTCCTCACGCCGACACGAATTTATGTGGAAGACGTCAAACCCCTTCTTGAGATGGGCTCACTCAAAGGCATGGCTCACATCACTGGCGGCGGCTTAATCGAGAACGTGCCAAGGATCTTGCCGGAGGGTCTGGCCCCGCGCTTTGACGTCACATCTTTGACCTTGCCGCCACTCTTCGGTTGGCTGCGAGACGCTGGTGGTCTTTCAGACGATGAACTGTACACGGTGTTTAACTGCGGCGTCGGCATGGTGTTGATCGCTAGCGAAGAACGGTCGAACGAGATCCTGTCTGAACACAGCGACGCGTTCATCATTGGTGAGTTGATCACCGTATGACCGCCCGCATCGGTGTTTTGATTTCTGGCCGCGGATCCAACATGGCCGCTCTTATTGAGGCCGCAAAGGCAGAAGACTTCCCTGGCTCGATCGAGCTGGTTTTATCGAGCCATGACGATGCAGGCGGGTTGGCACTGGCGCAAACAGCGGGTGTGCCATCAAAAGCGGTCCCGCGCCATGCGTATAAGGACAAGTCGGCGTTTGAGGCGGCGCTTTCTGCCGAGCTCGAACGTGCCGACATCAACTTTGTCTGTCTCGCGGGCTTCATGCGTGTTTTGAGCGGTGAC
Organism: Pseudomonadota bacterium; assembly: GCA_039033795.1. Lineage (GTDB taxonomy): Bacteria > Pseudomonadota > Alphaproteobacteria > Caulobacterales > Parvularculaceae > Parvularcula. Next base: position 11,611 of record JBCCBY010000058.1, read on the forward strand.
TTTGTGACCCAGTGGACAGGAAGAATACTGAATATTCATCCTTCTCTGCTTCCTCTTTTTCGGGGTTTGAACGTCCACGAGCAAGTGCTGGAGGCTGGCGTCACTGTCTCCGGATGCACCGTTCACCTCGTCACTCCTGACCTTGATGAAGGGCCGATCATTGGGCAGGCCGTTGTTCCGGTGAAGCCCGGAGACACGCCCGACACCCTGGCCGCGCGTGTGCAAAAAGCAGAGCACCTGCTCTACCCCATAGCACTTAAGTCCTGCCTTGAAGGTGCGATCAGCGGCGAGCGGCAAAGCCTTCAGCTCAATGAGATTTTGTTGTCGCTACGCTGATCGATCAATTGGCCGGCGGGAGCAAAACGGTATCGATGACGTGAATGACGCCATTGACGGCTTCTAGATCTGGAATAACGACAACCCCGCTACCGACACTGATCACCGGGCCGGTTGCGTCGATCGTTAAGGAATCTCCGTTCACCGCGTTCATCGTCACCAACCGGCCTTGAAGATCCAAGCTTGACAATTCCGTGGACAGCACATGGTAGGCAAGAAGATCCCGCAACACCGTCTTGTTGTCTTCCGAGGTCAAAACCTCAAGGGAGAGGGCTGAAGGAAGGGCCTCGAACGCTGCGTTGTTGGGTGCAAGCAAGGTCAAAGGTCCCTCTTCCTCGAGCGTGACCAAAAGATCCGATGCAGCAAGAGCCGCAACGAGCGTGGAGAAACGTTCCTCCGCCTCAAGAAGGTCACGGAGCGTGACAGCCTCGGTTGTGTCCTCAATGACTGCCGCAGGATCACCGTCTGCTCGTTCCGGGGTTTCGGTCGAGATCTCTTCAACAGACGCACCGCCGCATGCCGCAAGGGCGGCGAGACCGCTCAATAGCGTCAAAAATCTCATGATCATCACCGATCCCTCTGTCGCGCCATCCAACGGGGAAGGAGAGGCGCTCGTCAGCCAGGTTTAAGGCAAAAGATCGACGCGGCCCACCCCGTCGATCTTTTGCACCACACCCCGGCTCGCCGCATTGGCTCGGAAGTCTTCGGGCAGGCGAAGGACAACCTCGCAAGCCTGGTCAGGCAGCGGCAGGATCAATGCGGTATCGCCCATCGTATCGCCTGCATTGCAAGCTTTGAGGCTGGCCTTAAGCGATAAAAGAGCACCGGGTTCAGCCACCGTGATGGCCAAGTGTCCGGCACCGGTGGGCGTGCTTTCCTTCAGTGGGCGAACACTCTCTAAGGTCAGTCGAAGTCCGCCATTTTGGTCTTCGGCTGTCACCGATAAGATCAGGGGCGTGCCTGGCGCCAGAACGTCTCGAAACCGCTCCAAGGTCTCAGAGAACGCCGTCACCTCAAATTCTGCACTCTGATCAGAGAGGGTGATCCACGCAAAAGGCTTGCCCGATTTGGACCGCCGGTTCGTGACGTCGCGCACAACCCCAGCCATGAGGAGCACGCGCGAGCCCACATCTTCCTCTTCGAGCAACTTAATGGCCGGCTCGATCTGTTGGCGCTGCAATTCATCCTCAAAGGCTGAAAGCGGATGACCCGAAAGGTAGAAACCAACCGCTGCGCGCTCCTCCTCCAGAGCATCGATGGGTGACCAAGGACTGATCGACGGCAGTTTAGGTCGAGGCCTCGGCGCCGCTTCCGTTCCGAAGAGCCCTCCCTGGTCCGATCGCTTCTCTTCGAGGATGGGTGAGCGGATCGACATGTTTGTGCGCCTTGAGCGCTTGCAGAGTGGAGCCTGAACGCGCCTCAAGCGGGCCATAGTCAATGATAAGCGCCGCCCCGCCC